>JBKJUH010000313.1:0-5880 GCA_046590075.1 Agitococcus sp. | reverse complement strand
CGTGGTTTCGTGGCGGTTTTTTAGTGCCAAAGCCGATTTCGCTTTTGTGGAATGGGATTTTACCCGTCAAGGTCAAAATGCCAATGTTGAAGAAGCAGCTACCCTGTTTGCTATTCTCAAAGACATGGGTAAAGAAGTGTATATGGCCGAATATACCCATTTAGGCGCAGCAGCTTGCCGTATTTTAGTGCCCAATTATTCCGAAATTTATCCTATTGAAGATTTGATTTGGGATAACACCAATAAAGCCTTGTTGTTTCGTGAAGATATTTTGAACTTGCATCGCTTGGATGATGCGGCTCTTGAGGCATTGCTTGAGCGTTTGGCCGAAAGTGAGTTGGATGATTACACCGATATTGTCACCTTAATCGGCATTGAATTTGACGATAATACGCCTTGGGGTCAGTTGACGATTTTAGAGTTAAAGTTGCTGATTCATCTTGTCTTGCAGCAGTTTGCAGAAGCCAAAGATTTGGTCGAAGCCTTTTTGCAATACAACACCAACACCGTCGAGCGCGGCTTGTTTTATCAGTGCATGAATGTGGTGTTAGAAGTAATGTTAGACGACGATTTAGAGCTAGATGATTACGCCGTTAATTTTAGGCGAATGTTTGGTAACGAACGCATGGATGCGGTGCTTGGCTCGGTGGATGGCAGTGTGCGTTTTTATGGTTTAACGCCAACGAGTATGAAACTGGAAGGTTTAGATAGGCATCAGCGTTTAATTGATAATTATAAAAAGTTGCATAGGGCGAGGGGTGGAGTGGCGTAGAGTTCTAATCAATCGACGCGGTTTAACGAGAAACCAACTCTACGCGCACCGTTTTACCTAATGCCGCTGCTGCACTTGCTAAGGTGGTTAAAGTCAAACTCGTATCTTCTTCATCCAAAAGACGGTTTAAAGAAGCGCGACTGGTGTGCATTTTAGCGGCCATTGCCGTTTTGGTTAAATGCTGCTCTTTCATGGCTTCGGCTATTTGCCATGCTAAAACACGTTTCACGGCAATGGCTGTGACTTCTTCTAAAATACCCTCATCTTGTAAAAAATCATCAAAACGACTGCCAAGGTGTTGGGGGTTAAAATCGTGCATATTTATGGTCTCCTAGATTGTTTAAGACGGTTTTTTGCCAGTTCTAGCTCATGTTTTGGTGTGGTTTGTGATTTTTTAATAAATCCATGCAGTAACAATAGGGTATTACCACTAACCGTAATAAATAAACGAGCGATGCCCGATGCTAAGTTAATCCGTATTTCCCATAAATCGGTATCCATTTTGCGTACAAGTGGCATACCCAATGGCCAACCAACTTGTACTGTGCGTATATCTGCGCCAATTGTTTTTTTATCGGAGGCAGAAAGTAAGCGTAACCAATCATGTACAGGCTCAGTACCGCCTTCCGTCTTAAAAAATAAAACGATAAGAGGCTGTATAGGCATAAAAAATTTCTCTATGGCAATAATCAAATTGTATCTTATTTGGTACGCTTTACAAGGCTATGCGCAATGCGAAGATGTAACTAAATGGTTTAGAATCAAAAAAGACGTATAATTTAAGGTGTTTTGTAGCCTGTATGCCAATGCAGGGTTTTACGGCAGTATTTGAGCAAAAGGCTGTAGGTTATTGGCGGATATTTGTCCCGTATTGGCATGTGGGCTAGGCTTGCTTGGATAGGCATCAGCGTTTAATTGATAATTATAAAAAGTTGCATAGGGCGAGGGGTGGAGTGGCGTAGAGCTTTTGTAGCGTGGGTTGACAAAGGAAACCCCACGACAGGGATATAATATGTGGGTTTCGTGCCTCAACCCACACTACTTTTACTACGCTTGCCCCTTTTGAAAAAGGGGGAATTTAATGAAAAGTTTTGTAGGGTGCGTACTACGCACCATAATCTATAAAAACCGTGCGCAATGCGCACCCTACGTCCGCTTACATATCATTATCTTCATATTTAAAAACTCCGATAAATTTAACTTTATCCGATACTTTTTTTGTACTTTTATTTTCCTCAAAAGCAAAATTTAGCTGCATTACTAACCATGCAACTTGGTCTACGCCAGCATCTTTGGATTTTACGCAAACATCTGGCGCAAAAGATTCACTGTAAGAAAAACGTTTAACTAAGTCTTCAATGGGCTGTAAAGTATTATTAGTAGCAGGGGAGCACTCTTGAAAATCTACATCATAGAACTCAACTCCACACAAATCTTTGAGAAGGTCAATATCTAGCCCTTGATGTTCAAGACCTGCCCAAACAGATACAAAGCCAATATGTTCAAAGTTTGACATTTTTTTCTACCTCATTACTATTTATGAAAGCCTGCTGGTAAACTGTCATATACATTGACTAACCACTTCTCCGCCCAAGGTCTAATATTTTTCTTAAACTCTGACAATGACTCGGAAGCAAGCGAAGGGTGGGTCGAATTACGAAGCCCATCATAATCAAAATGTTGCATTACTATCTAACATGTCACCACGCAACCATTACTAACCACCCAACGGCTTATCAATCGGTACTAAAATCTCATTGCGTCTTAAAAACCACGGCGTAAATGGCGCATTATAACGCGCCCAAATGGGTTCGCCCGTCACCTTAAAACGCTGTTGTGTTATCCACGCATCTAAAGTGCTTTTATGGCTCAAGTAGTTTTTCTCACTCCAAAAACCAGAATACGTAATAGCTGCCATATAACGCGCAGGCACTTGTCGCAACAAAACACTGGTGTCTTTGGGTTTGGGGAGTGAGTCAAGCGAATAAGAGGCAGGCATCATAAAACTCACCGACCAGTTATTGCCCGATTTCTGTTGGCCAACAGGCGTGGTCATGGCAATTTTTTCGCTTTGCGCCTCTTGAGACACAGGCGCAGTCATCGCGACTTTTTGGCGAGCTTCATTATCGCCCGAAATGTATTTAAACAAGCGTCTAAAGGCTTTATTGCCTGCGTCAGCAAAATCACCATCAACCCTTGTTTCGGCAAGCACATGAGTGTCATATTGACGTAATTCAAGTGCTTGTTCTTTAAGTAAAACGCTGTATTTCGCTTCTTCAATCGCCATTGCATGAGTTCCAAGTGTAGCTAATATCAGCACCAGAAAGGTGTGTTTTGGGTTTAACATCCGCCTGTCTCCTTAACAGTTTAATCCCGACTACCATGAACCAAATCTTCCACCCGTACAGGAAAATGGCCTAATTTACGGTCAGCAAAAAAGTAGCGTAAGGTGCGTTTAATACTGGCAAAGGCTAAATCATCCCAAGGAATCGCTTCTTCGCTAAATAGTCCTGCTTCAATGCTTTCTTCACCCACGCCAAATTCACCATCAATAATCTCACCGCGATACATGACATACACTTGGCTAATTTGTGGAATGTTAAAAATACAATACAACTCACCAATACGAATACGGGCGTTGGCTTCTTCCCATGTTTCGCGTGCTGCGCCTTCTTGTGTCGTTTCGAGGTTTTCCATAAAACCCGCAGGTAACGTCCACAAGCCATAACGCGGCTCAATACCACGTTTACAGAGCAGCACTTTATCTTCCCAAGTCGGTAAACAACCGCAAATGATTTTGGGGTTTTGATAGTGAATGGTTTCGCATTGTTCGCAGACAAAACGTAGGCGGTTATCACCCACAGGAATTTTTTCGACAACGGTATGACCGCAAGAACTACAGAATTTCATCAAGATAACCTTAAATATTTTTGTTGAGTATAAAACGCTTGTCGGCTGACTGATATAACATTTAGTATCAAGCATAGATTACAATTAGAACTGACGTACCATGTTGCAAAAATTACTTGTACGATTACCCGAATATCAAGCTCCAACGGGCAAAGTCGATGCTGCCGTCTTAATGGCCTTGACCAGAGAAGACGTGCCGCGCTTGATTTTAACCCAACGCGCACATCACATGAACAGTCATGCAGGCGAAGTCGCTTTTCCGGGTGGCAGGTGTGATAGCTCCGATGCTTCTATCGTCGCGACAGCCTTGCGTGAAGCGCATGAAGAAATTGCCTTAGATCCTCGTCGTGTGCAGATCGTGGGCGAATTAGGCGTGTTTACTTCGCGTATTGGCATGAAGGTCAAACCGATTATTGGTTTATTAGATGAGTTGCCCGAGTTACACGCCAATCCCGATGAAATTGACAGTATTTTTACCGTGCCGTTAGACGTTTTTTTGACCCAAAAACCCAGTTACGACCACAAAGTAAAATACTTAGGAGTCAACATTCCTGTCCCTAGTTTTAAGCACGAAGGTTATGTGATTTGGGGCTTAACGGGTTTTATGATTGTTGAATTTATGCGCCAAGTGTATGACGCAGACATTGAATGGCGTTGGCCAAATCCATTAAAAAGGTAGGCATAGCAACGTAGGGGCAAATAATCATTTGCCCAATCTTATTATTAGGAAGAAAACACGCATGATTTACAGCTTAGGCGACCGCCAATTAGTCACTAAAGGCGATCATTGGATTGCCGATAACGCCACTATTGTCGGTTCGGTAGTGTTAGAAAATAATGTCAGCGTCTGGTTTAACGTCGTCATTCGTGCCGATAACGACACCATTACTATTGGCGAAAATTCCAACATTCAAGATAGTTCGGTATTACATACGGATATGGGCATGCCGATGACCATTGGCGCGAATGTTACCGTTGGCCATAAAGCTATGTTACATGGTTGTAGCGTTGGCGATAACTCGTTGATTGGTATCAATGCCGTGGTGTTGAATCATGTCAAAATTGGTAAAAATTGTATTATTGGTGCTAACTCGTTAATCCCCGAAGGTAAAGAAATTCCTGATAATTCCTTAGTGATGGGTTCGCCCGCCAAAGTCGTAAAAATGGTTAGTGAAGCGCAAGCACAAATGCTGCAACTCAGTGCTCTGCACTATGTCCAAAACTTCAAACGTTACCAAGAGCAACTCAAGCACCATGGCTAATTATTCAACACTTCCGTGGCGTACGCGCTTATTTGCTGCCCTGAGCATGCCTAATAACTATCTTCCTCAAGCACCGTCTTTTGTTTTAAAGGCATTGCAAAAATCGGGAGTTAATCCTGTCGTTGGCAAGGTATTATTTGGCAAGTCCGAAACAATGGCACGAGTCAGTGAAGCAACAGTCAGTTGTGCGCCACAAGATGTGCGTGTGCGTTGTTATTACCCCACTCTCGGCACTGATTTACCTGTGATTTTGTTTTTTCATGCAGGTGGTTGGGTGATTGGTAATTTAGAAACCCATGATGCTTTATGTCGTCGTATCGCCATGCAAACAGGACGTTTGGTGATAGCGGTAGATTACGCTTTAGCGCCGTGGACAAAATATCCTGTACCTGTGCAACAAGCAGAAGCAGTATTGGCATGGCTACAAACACAGGCACATATCCTTCATGCGAATCCGAAAAAAATCATGGTCATGGGTGATAGTGCAGGCGGTAACTTATCGGCAGTATTAGCCTTAAAACATCGGCAAGCCATTGAAGCACAAGTATTAATTTACCCTGTCTTGGATGCGACGTTAACGCGTGCCAGTATTAAAGAACACGAGCATGCACCTGTATTAACACAGAAAGTAATGCAGTTTTTTGTCGACTGTTATGCGCGTACACCAGCGGATGTCTACGAGCCTGATTTTTCGCCCTTATTTGCCGAAGATGTCCACCAATTACCGCCGTGTTTAATGATTACAGGCGATTATGATATTTTAAGAGATGATGGTTTTGCTTATGTGCAAAAACTACGGCAGGCAGGAAATGAGGTGCAGCATGAGCATTATCCTGATATTCATGGCTTTATTAGTCTGCCGAATATCTGTGCGTCAACAGAGCAAGCAATGGCGGATATTGTGCGGTTTGTAAAAGATAAGGCCTGACGCTTTAT
>JBKJUH010000297.1:0-14639 GCA_046590075.1 Agitococcus sp. | reverse complement strand
ATGTTTGATACCGTCCGCACCTGTTAACAGGCGGGTGTAGTTCAATGGTAGAACTTCAGCCTTCCAAGCTGATCGTGCGGGTTCGATTCCCGCCACCCGCTCCAGACCGAATGCAATAGCATAAATGCTCATATAGCTCAGTCGGTAGAGCACTTCCTTGGTAAGGAAGAGGTCACCGGTTCGAGTCCGGTTATGAGCTCCAAAATTTTTTAAAGCAGACAGGCAAGAGCTTGTTCTGCTTTTAGTGTTAACAGTTTGTCTAAATTACCCAAAAGGGAGACACATCATGGCTAAGGCTAAGTTTGAACGAAGCAAACCGCACGTAAACGTGGGTACGATTGGTCACGTTGATCATGGCAAAACAACATTGACAGCGGCAATCAGCTTGATATGTGCCAAAACCTACGGTGGTGATGTTAAGGCTCTTAATGAGATTGACTCTGCCCCCGAAGAAAAAGCGCGTGGTATTACCATTAATACCGCGCACGTCGAATACAACTCGCCAGTCCGTCATTACGCCCACGTTGACTGCCCAGGCCATGCTGACTATGTTAAAAACATGATCACGGGTGCGGCACAGATGGACGGCGCGATTTTGGTATGTTCGGCTGCTGATGGTCCGATGCCACAAACACGCGAACACATCTTGTTGTCTCGTCAAGTAGGCGTGCCGTTCATTGTCGTGTTCTTGAACAAGTGCGACATGGTTGACGACGAAGAATTGTTAGAATTGGTCGAAATGGAAGTTCGTGATTTGTTAAGCAAATACGACTTCCCAGGTGACGACACGCCCATCATTCGTGGTTCAGCGTTACAAGCCTTGAATGGTGAAACCAGCGAATTTGGTATTCCAGCGGTATTGAAACTGGTTGCCACCTTAGACGAGTATATTCCTGATCCCGTTCGTGCGATTGATCGCCCGTTCTTGTTGCCCATTGAAGACGTATTCTCGATTTCAGGTCGTGGTACTGTCGTTACAGGTCGTGTCGAGCGCGGCATTGTCAAAGTGGGCGAAGAAGTAGAAATCGTCGGCATCAAAGACACCGTCAAAAGCACCTGTACGGGTGTTGAAATGTTCCGTAAATTGCTTGACGAAGGCCGTGCAGGCGAGAACTGTGGTGTGTTATTGCGTGGTATCAAGCGTGAAGACATTCAGCGTGGCCAAGTATTGGCGAAGCCAGGTACCATCAAGCCGCATACCAGCTTCCAATCGGAAGTGTATGTCTTGAGCAAAGATGAAGGTGGTCGTCATACGCCCTTCTTCAAAGGTTATCGTCCGCAGTTTTACTTCCGCACCACGGACGTCACAGGCTCCATCGAATTGCCAGAAGGCGTAGAGATGGTGATGCCAGGTGACAACGTGCAAATGACTGTAGAATTGATTCACCCGATTGCGATGGACGAAGGCTTACGCTTCGCTATCCGTGAAGGTGGTCGTACAGTTGGCGCAGGTGTTGTTGCCAAAATCATCAAGTAAGTTGCTTATTTGATGCAAAAAACCCTGCCAAATGGCAGGTTTTTTTGTTTTTAGAGGCAATCTAGGCTTTAGGTTCTTGCTAAGAAAAGACATCAAAAATCAACAATTTAGCGCGTGGCAACAAATATCAAAAATAACGCAGAATGTCCTTGCAAAGGCATAGGTGCTACGTTAATATTCGCCACCCGCTGAGAAGTCGGGTAGTTATACAGTTAAGGCATCGTTCTTAACACTGAGTTTTATTGGCTTTTCGCTATTTTATTAAATAGGCGAATGGGCTTTTTTATTTTTTGGATTGGAGTTGCTGGTATGGCTAGCCAGAGAATCCGAATTCGCCTGAAAGCGTTTGATCATCGTCTGATTGATCAATCTGCGCAGGAGATCGTTGAGACCGCCAAGCGCACAGGCGCGCAGGTTTGTGGTCCGATTCCGATGCCCACTCGCATCGAGCGTTTCGATGTATTGACTTCGCCGCATGTAAATAAAGATGCCCGCGATCAGTACGAGATTCGTACCCACAAAAGATTAGTTGATATCGTGCAGCCTACAGATAAGACTGTAGACGCGTTGATGAAGCTCGATCTTGCTGCTGGTGTTGATGTGCAGATTAGTTTGGGTTAATCGTTTTCCGTATCGCGCTGTTGATAGCAAAGCAGCGTTAAGAAGAGGTTAGAGGAAATGGCTATTGGTTTAGTCGGTCGTAAGTGCGGCATGACGCGCATCTTCACTGAAGCGGGCAATTCTGTGCCTGTCACCGTGATTGAAGTCGATCCCAACCGCATCACTCAGATTAAAACCTTAGAAACCGACGGCTACCAAGCTGTGCAAGTAACTACTGGTGTGCGCCGTGCTTCTCGTGTGACCAAGCCTATGGCGGGTCATTTTGCGAAAGCTGAGGTGGCTGCTGGTCGGGGCGTGTGGGAGTTCCGTATTAACGGAGACGAAGCCGCAAATTACACAGTAGGCGCAAGTGTTGGTTTGGATCTCTTTGCTGTTGGTCAAGAAGTTGATGTGACTGGTACTAGCAAAGGTAAAGGTTTTCAAGGTCCAGTAAAACGCTGGAACTTCCGTACACAAGATGCAACACATGGTAACTCAGTGTCGCATCGTGTGCATGGTTCTACAGGTCAAAACCAGTCTCCTGGTCGCGTGTTCAAAGGCAAGAAAATGGCCGGTCACATGGGTGACGAGCGCGTAACAGTACAGGGTTTGGAAGTGATTTCCGTTGATGTCGAACGGTCTGTGCTGTTGGTTAGAGGTGCGGTTCCGGGGGCAACTGGCTACGATGTGATCGTGCGTCCATCGGTCAAGGCCTAAGGGGAGTTGAGCGTGAATCTGAAGACTGTTTCCGGTGCAGCCGTTGAGCTGTCCGAAGTTGCCTTCGGCAAAGAATTTAACGAAGCACTTGTGCATCAAGTGGTCACTGCTTATTTAGCGGGTGGTCGCCAAGGTACTCGTGCTCAAAAGTCACGTGCTGAAGTCAGTGGTGGTGGTAAGAAGCCTTTTAAACAAAAGGGTACTGGCCGCGCCCGTGCTGGTTCGATTCGCAGTCCGATATGGCGTGGTGGTGGCAAGACGTTTGCTGCTAAACCGCAGGATTGGGAACAAAAAGTTAACCGTAAGATGTATCGCGGTGCGATGCAGTGCATTCTCGCTGAATTGGTTCGTCAAGATCGTTTGATCTTGGTGGAAGACTTTACGGTTGATGCGCCAAAAACTAAAGACTTGGTTGCTAAGTTGGCGGTTTTGGGTGTGGCGAATGTGCTGATTATCACTGAAGCTGTTGACGAGAATTTATACCTTGCTGCTCGTAATTTGCCACATGTGGCGGTTATTGATACGGCTGCTGTTGATCCAGTCAGTTTGATTGGTTACGACAAGGTGTTGATGTCTGTGCCAGCCGCTAAAAAGTTAGAGGTGGAATTGGGATGAACAACGAACGTTTATACCAAGTGATCCTTGGCCCGCACATCTCCGAAAAAGCAAACGTTGCTGCTGAAAAACGTAATCAATACGTTTTCAAAGTGCGTACTGATGCCAATAAGCTGGAGATCAAAAAGGCTATTGAATTGCTTCTTGGCGTTAAAGTCGAAGCGATCAATACTGTCTTGATTAAAGGTAAAACCAAGGGTCTTGGTCGCACACCCGGTCGTCGCGCTGATGTCAAGAAAGCCTATGTTACATTACCGGCTGGTACTGAAATCCAATTAGCAGACGTAGCTGAGTAAGGGTGAGGAGTGCGTTATGCCTATTGTAAAATGTAAACCAACTTCACCAGGTCGTCGTTTTGTCGAGAAAGTCGTCAATCCAGATCTGTACAAAGGTCGCCCTCATGCGCCTTTGGTTGAAAGTAAAAAAAGAACTGGTGGTCGTAATAACAACGGCCATATCACTACCCGTCATATCGGTGGTGGTCATAAGCAGTTATATCGTTTGGTGGATTTCAAGCGTGACAAAGATGGCGTTCCTGCTGTCGTTGAGCGTTTAGAATATGATCCGAACCGTTCTGCAAATATCGCATTGTTAAAATATGCTGATGGTGAGCGTCGTTATATTATCGCTCCTAAAGGTTTAAAAGTTGGCGATGCCGTGCAGTCTGGTGACGATGCCCCGATTAAAGTGGGTAATACTTTACCGCTACGCAATATGCCTCTCGGTGCAACATTGCACTGTATGGAATTAAAGGCTGGCAAAGGTGCGCAATTAGCACGTGCCGCTGGTACTTCTGTGCAGTTGTTGGGTCGTGACGGAGCCTACGCCATTGTGCGTTTGCGCTCTGGTGAAATGCGTAAAATCCATGTGGAATGTCGAGCCACGTTTGGCGAAGTCTCTAACTCTGAACACAGTTTGCGTTCATTGGGCAAGGCGGGTGCTAGTCGTTGGCGTGGTATTCGTCCTACCGTTCGCGGTACGGCGATGAACCCAGTTGACCATCCGCACGGTGGTGGTGAGGGACGTACGTTTGGTAAGCATCCAACCACTCCGTGGGGCGTGCAAACCAAAGGTTACAAAACCCGTAGTAATAAGCGCACGACAAATATGATCGTCCGCGATCGTCGCGTCAAGTAATAGGAAGGGGAGACTAACTGTGCCTCGTTCACTTAAGAAAGGCCCGTTTGTAGATACACATCTTTTTGCAAAAATTGAAGCTGCTGTCGCTGCCAATTCCAGAAAGCCCATTAAAACTTGGTCGCGGCGGTCGATGATTTTGCCAGAAATGGTCACTCTGACCATTGCTGTGCATAACGGCCGTCAGCATGTGCCTGTTTTAATTAGTGAGCATATGGTTGGCCATAAACTCGGCGAGTTTGCACCTACCCGCACCTATCGCGGTCATGGTGTTGACAAGAAAGCCAAACGCTAAGAGGTGAGTAATGGAAACTGTTGCTAAACTTCGCGGCGCGCCAATCTCTGCCCAGAAAGCTCGCTTAGTGGCGGATCTGGTGCGTGGTATGCCCGTAGAGCAGGCGCTGAATACACTAGAATTCAGCACTAAAAAAGCTGCCCAGTTTGTTAGAAAAGTTCTTCAATCGGCTATTGCCAATGCTGAGCATAACAACGGTGCAGATGTGGATGAGCTCAAAGTCGCCACGATCTTTGTTGATGAAGGTGTTACCTTGAAACGTATCATGCCGCGCGCCAAAGGCCGTGCTGATCGTATCAGCAAGCGTACATGCCATATCACCGTCAAAGTCGCGGAATAAGTGGGGTCGGGAAATGGGTCAAAAAGTTCATCCAATAGGCATTCGTCTTGGTGTTATTAAACGCCACAATGCCAACTGGTATGCTAGTCCAAAAAACTATGCTGCTTTTTTACTGGCTGATTTAGCTGTACGTGAGTACCTCTATAAAAAGCTAAAAAATGCTGCAATTAGCCGTATTTTGATTGAGCGTCCGTCTGAAACGGCTCGTATCACCATTAGCACTGCACGCCCAGGTATCATCATCGGTAAAAAAGGTGAAGATGTTGAGCGTTTAGGTCGCGAAGTGGCAAAATTGATGAAGACTCCAGTCCAAATCAATATTGACGAAATTCGTAAGCCAGACCTCGATGCGCGTTTAGTTGCTGAAAGCATTGCTTCGCAATTAGAAAAGCGCGTCATGTTTCGTCGTGCGATGAAGCGTGCAGTACAAAACACTATGCGTGCTGGTGCCAAAGGTATCAAAGTAGAAGTTTCAGGCCGTTTAGGTGGTGCTGAGATTGCTCGCTCTGAGTGGTATCGTGAGGGTCGTGTACCTTTGCATACCTTGCGTGCTGATATCGATTATTCGATTATGCGTGCTGAAACTACTTATGGTTGCATTGGTGTAAAAGTTTGGATTTTCAAAGGCGAGATTCTGGGCGGTATGGCTCAAGCTATGCAACCTGCTCCCGTTGAAGAAAGCAAACCTGCTAAGAAACGCAGTGATCGTGAAGATCGTGGCGGTCGTGATGACCGTGGTGGTCGTGGTGGTCGCAACGCGGACGCAAGGGGGTAATAAAACATGTTACAGCCTAAACGCACCAAGTTCCGTAAGGTTCAGAAAGGCCGTAATACTGGCTTGGCTCATCGTGGAAGTACCGTTGCTTTTGGTAGCATCGCGTTAAAATCCCTTGAGCGTGGCCGTCTTACTGCACGTCAAATTGAAGCGGCGCGTCGTACGATTACTCGTCGTGTGAAGCGTGGCGGTAAAATTTGGATTCGCGTGTTCCCTGACAAGCCAATTACCGAAAAGCCATTAGAAGTTCGGATGGGTAACGGTAAAGGTAATGTCGAGTACTGGGTAGCGGAAATCCAGCCAGGTAAGATCCTCTATGAGATTGAAGGTGTCTCTGAGGAATTAGCGCGTCAAGCTTTTGCTTTGGCGGCAGCTAAATTGCCTGTTAAAACAACCATCGTGATGCGGACGGTGATGTAATGAAAGCAATAGAATTGCGTCAGAAGACTGTGGAAGAACTGGGCACTACGCTCGATGGCCTCCAGTTGCAGCAATTTAAGCTGCGTATGGCGAAAGCCACTGGCCAACTCGCCAAGACGCATCAGGTAGGGCTAGTTCGTAAAGAAATTGCCCGTATCAAAACAGTCTTGACTGAAAAACAAGGTGGGTGAGATGACCGAGCAAACCAATACCCAACGGACGTTGACCGGTAAAGTCATCAGCAACAAAATGGATAAGTCCATTGTTGTGTTGATTGAACGTCTCGTCAAGCACCCGAAGTACGGTAAGTACATTCGTCGCTCCACCAAATTGCACGCACATGACGAAAGTAATGTGTGTCAAGAGGGCGATATTGTCACCATCGCCGAATGCCGTCCACTGTCCAAGACTAAAAACTGGACATTGGTAGCAGTGGTCGAATCGGTGTAATAAGACTGATTTTTACTTGTATCCCTGTGCGATATTGGGTAGCATTAGCCCCCCGTTCGCGTGGGGGTTTTCTAGGTTTGGAGTAGAGCAATGATTCAGACCGAAACGATGCTTGATGTAGCAGACAATAGCGGCGCACGTCGCGTACAGTGCATTAAAGTACTGGGCGGTTCGCATCGTCGTTATGCTTCTGTCGGCGATATTATTAAAGTCACGGTAAAGGAAGCAATTCCTCGTGGCAAAGTTAAAAAAGGCGATGTCATGAATGCTGTGGTTGTGCGTACCAAATTTGGTATTCGCCGTCCAGACGGTTCATTGATTCGTTTTGATGATAATGCTGCGGTGTTGCTGAATAACCAAAAGGCTCCCATCGCTACCCGTATTTTCGGGCCGGTAACTCGCGAATTGCGTACTGAGCAATTCATGAAAATCATCTCGCTGGCACCTGAAGTGCTGTAAGGGTGGGACTCATGGCTAAGATTAAAAGAGATGACGAAATCATCGTCATCGCTGGTAAAGACAAAGGTAAGCGCGGTACAGTTTTGTCCGTCGCTGATGAACGTGTCATGGTTAGTGGTATCAACTTAGTGAAAAAACACGTTAAGCCGAATCCGGCTCGTGGCACTCAAGGTGGTATTGTTGAGAAAGAAGCAGCATTGCATATCTCGAATGTGGCTTTAATCAATCCAGTGACACAAAAAGCAGATCGCGTTGCTTACAAACTGTTGGATGACGGCACGAAAGTGCGTGTCTTTAAGTCCAATGGTGAAGTACTTGGCGCAAAGTAATAGGTTGGTTGAAATGGCCAGACTGAAAGGCGTGTACAAAAACGAGCTCGCTCTGAAACTTAAAGAAGAGTTGGGTCTCGACAATGTAATGCAAGTACCTCGCATTACAAAAATTACTCTGAATATGGGAGTGGGCGGTGCTTCACAAGATAAAAAAATTCTTGATGGTGCCGTGGCCGATATGCAGCTTATCGCTGGCCAGAAACCCATTATTACCCATGCTCGTAAATCTATCGCGGGTTTTAAAGTCCGTGAAGGTTGGCCAATTGGTTGTAAAGTCACCTTGCGTGGCGAGCGTATGTATGAGTTTTTAGATCGTTTAATTATGATCACAATTCCTCGTATTCGCGACTTCCGTGGTTTTAGTTCCAAGGCTTTTGATGGTCGTGGTAATTACAGCATGGGTATCAAAGAACAGATCGTATTTCCCGAAATTGATTTCGATAAAATCGCTCAAATTCGTGGTATGGATATTACGGTCACCACCACTGCGGCTACCGACGATCAAGGTCGTGCGTTACTGCGTGCCTTCGGCTTTCCTTTTAAGTGAGAACGCGCCATGGCTAAAAGAAGCATGATTAACCGCGAAGCCAAACGCGAAAAAGCGGTTGCTAAATACTCTGATTTACGTCAGCAATTAAAAGCAACTATCAAAAATGTAAGCGCTACTGATGATGAGCGTTGGGCGGCAATTTTAAAATTGCAATCTCTGCCTCGCAACTCTTCACCATGTCGTTTGCGTAATCGTTGTGGCATTACAGGTCGTCCTCACGGTTTCTTCCGTAAGTTCGGTTTGGCTCGTATCAAACTGCGTGAAGCAGTGATGCAGGGCGATGTGCCAGGCGTCGTTAAGGCTAGTTGGTAAGAGGAAAGACGCATGAGTATGCAGGATACCGTTGCGGATATGCTCACACGCATTCGCAACGCACAAATGGCACGTAAGCAAGCAGTGGCTATGCCAGTTTCCAAACTGAAGCAAGCTATCGCTAATGTATTACTCGATGAGGGTTATATATCTTCCGTAGAGGCTGAAGGTTTGTCATTAACCTTGGGTTTGAAATACTACGAAGGTAAGCCTGTTATCGAACAAATTAAACGTGTAAGTCGTCCAGGCTTGCGCATTTATAAAGGTAAAGATGAGTTAGATCCAGTCAAGCAAGGTCTGGGTGTGCTCATTATTTCTACTAACAAAGGCATTATGACTGATCGTGCTGCCCGCGCTGCGGGTTTGGGCGGTGAAGTGATTGCTCTCGTTTCTTGATAGGTGCAACATGTCTCGCGTGGCTAAAGCTCCAGTCGCTATCCCTAATGGGGTTGAAGTGACTCTAAACGGCCAAAACCTACAAGTGAAGGGCAGCAAAGGTGCGTTAGCACTCACTCTTCACGATTTGGTTGAAGCTAAGCAGGAAGGTGAACAATTAGTTTTCGCTCCACGTGAAGACACTCAAGCAGGTTGGATGCAAACAGGTACAGCTCGTGCCTTAGCAAGCAACTATGTGAAAGGTGTCAGCGTTGGTTTTGAGCGTAAACTGCAATTGGTCGGCGTGGGTTATAAAGCGGCAGCTAAAGGCAAGGTGTTGAATCTTGCGCTTGGTTTCTCGCACCCCATTGATTTTGAATTGCCTGAAGGTGTGACAGCGGAAACGCCAACACCCACAGAAATCATTTTCAAGTCCATCAATAAACACTTGTTGGGACAAGTTGCGGCTAACGTCCGTGCTTTCCGTCCGCCTGAGCCCTATAAAGGCAAAGGTGTTCGCTATACGGATGAAGTAGTTCTCCGTAAGGAAGCCAAGAAGAAATAACGCGTGAGGTTCGTCATGAACGAAAAGAAAGTAGCTCGCATACGACGCTCGAAGAGTACTCGTTTAAAGATTCGCGAGCTGGGTGCTGTGCGTCTGTGTGTCAACCGCACGCCGCGTCATATCTATGCTCAAGTCATTTCTGCCTGTGGTGGTCAAGTCTTGGCGCAAGCCTCAACTTTAGATGCCAGCTTGCGTGATGGTGCCACTGGTAACGTCGATGCAGCGAAAAAAGTAGGCTTGTTAGTTGCTGAACGTGCTAAAGCTGTTGGTGTTACCAAAGTTGCATTTGACCGTTCCGGCTTTCAATATCATGGCCGCATCCAAGCTTTAGCTGATGCTGCTCGCGAAGGCGGTTTGGAGTTCTAAGATGGCTAAGGTTGAACAAAACGAAGGCTTTGTAGAAAAGCTCGTTGCCGTAAATCGTGTTGCTAAGGTTGTTAAAGGTGGTCGGATTTTCTCCTTCACCGCATTAACAGTGGTTGGCGATGGTAAAGGCAAAGTTGGTTTTGGTCGTGGCAAAGCGCGTGAAGTGCCAGCTGCTATCCAAAAAGCATTAGAAGCTGCGCGTCGCAACATGATTAGTGTTGAGTTGAATGGTTCAACATTACAACACGAAATCGCTGCACAGCACGGCGCATCGCGTATCTTCATGCAACCTGCATCGGAAGGTACTGGTGTGATTGCTGGTGGTGCGATGCGTGCAGTATTAGAAGTTGCAGGTGTGCAAAACGTGTTGGCGAAGTGCTACGGCTCTACAAACGCTAACAACGTCGTACATGCTACTTTCAAAGGCTTAGCTTCAATGTCTTCGCCCGAGCAAGTTGCAGCTAAACGCGGCAAAACCGTTGAAGAAATTTTGGGGTAATGTCATGACCCAAGCAACTATTAAAGTTACTCAAGTGCGCTCTAGTGCTCACAAGCATAAAAACCACAAGCTTTGCTTGCGTGGTCTTGGCTTGCGTCGTATTCGTCACACTGTTGAAGTATTAGATACGCCTGCCAATCGCGGCATGATTAACATGGTTCATTACCTTGTGAAAGTGGGAGAATAAACCATGCGCTTAAATGAATTAAGTCCTGCTGAAGGCTCGAAGTTCAACGAAAAGCGTCCAGGCCGTGGTATTGGTTCTGGTCTTGGTAAAACGGGTGGTCGTGGTGTGAAAGGTCAAACTTCACGTTCTGGCGGTGGTGTACGTCCAGGTTTTGAAGGCGGCCAAATGCCAATTTATCGTCGTTTGCCAAAGTTTGGTTTTACTTCGATGAAGGCTTTGACAACAGCAGAAGTGCGTTTGTCTGAGTTGGCTTATGTTGAAGGGGAAGTGACGTTAGCTTCCTTGAAAGCAGCCAATATTGTTCGTAAAGATATGACTCGTGCGCGTATTATTCTCTCGGGTGAAATCAGCACTCCAGTTGTTATCAAAGGCATTGTCGTTACTAAAGGTGCGCGTGCTGCGATTGAAGCTGCTGGCGGAAAAATCGAGGAATAGTTCTGATGGCAAATACTCGTAATGAGGCAGCGAAGGCGGCTTTACAGTCACCTGGTATGCGCAAAGGCTTGGGTGAGCTCTGGGCGCGTATTACCTTCTTGTTCGTCGCATTAGTGGTATTCCGCCTCGGAGCCCATGTGCCAGTTCCGGGAATTAATCCTGCGAAGCTGGCGCAGCTATTTGAGCAAAACAAAGATACCATTCTTAGTTTGTTTAATATGTTTTCTGGTGGTGCTCTAGAGCGGATGTCTATTCTTGCTTTGGGGATCATGCCCTATATTTCAGCTTCAATTATTATGCAGTTGATGACGACAGTAAGTCCTCAGCTAGAAGCCTTAAAGAAAGAAGGGGAGGCTGGTCGCCGAAAAATAAATCAATATACCCGTTATGGAACGGTGATATTAGGTTTTGTGCAAGCGGTCGGCATGTGTTCTGGTTTAGTAGGCCAAGGTATTACGTTAACTACAGGCATGGCTTTTTATGTGCCTGCGGTAGTCAGTTTGGTGGCAGGTACGGTTTTTCTGATGTGGCTAGGTGAACAAATCACTGAACGTGGCGTTGGTAACGGTATCTCGATGTTGATTTTTGCAGGTATTGTTGCAGGCATTCCTTCGGCAATTGGTATGTCTTTAGAGGCTACTCGGCAGGGCGAAATGAGCATGTTGGCACTATTAGTGCTGTTCATACTTGCCATTGTCGTGGTTGCAGCTGTGGTCTTTATGGAACGCGGGCAACGTAGAATTACGGTAAATTATGCGCAACGTCAGCAAGGCCGACGGATGTATGCCGCGCAACAGAGTCATTTACCGTTAAAAATTAATATGGCTGGTGTTATTCCTGCGATTTTCGCCAGTTCTTTGCTGTTGTTTCCCGCAAGTTTAGGTCAATGGTTTGCACAATCGCCCAATCCAACGTGGTTTCAGCGCTTGTTGCAAGATATTGCCTTAACTTTATCACCGGGGCAGCCGTTATACTTATTGTTGTTTGCGTTGTTGATTATTTTCTTCTGTTACTTCTATACCGCGTTGATGTTTAACCCGAAAGAAGTCGCTGATAATCTGAAGCGTTCAGGTGCTTATATTCCTGGTATTCGTCCAGGTGAGCAAACTGCAAAATACATTGATAGTGTGTTGACGCGTTTAACGCTGGTTGGAGCACTTTACATCACTGTAGTGTGTTTATTGCCGATGTTATTACAAGTCGCGTTTAATGTTCCCTTCTACTTAGGTGGAACATCATTATTGATCGTGGTGGTGGTAGTGATGGATTTTATGTCTCAAGTGCAAGCGCATTTGATGTCTCATCAATATGAATCACTAATGAAAAAAGCCAATCTTAAGTAAGCATTCCTACAGGTTTATTTGCTTAAGGCTTTTGTTGAAAGTAAGTAGGTGTATTTATGAAAGTTCGTGCTTCAGTAAAAAAGATTTGCGGTAGCTGCAAAGTTGTACGCCGCAATGGCACAATCCGCGTTATTTGTAGTGCGGAACCCCGCCACAAACAGCGTCAAGGTTAAACTTCGCTGTTGATTTCTGTCAGCCGTAGAGATACAATCGCGCCCTTTCGCGAATGGCGGATTATCCAACTGCTTTGTGTGGAGAACAGGTGAATGGCTCGTATAGCCGGCGTTAATATTCCCGATAACAAACACGCGGTTATCTCATTGACTTATATTTTTGGTATTGGTCGTACTACTTCCGCTAAAATTTTAGCGGCAGTTGGTATTGCTCCAACGACAAAAATTAAAGAACTATCAGATAGCCAATTAGATGCACTTCGTGCTGAAGTGGGTAAGTCTTCTACTGAAGGTGACTTACGCCGTGAAATCTCGATGAACATCAAACGACTGATGGACTTAGGCTGCTATCGCGGTCTACGTCATCGTCGTGGTCTGCCCGTACGCGGTCAACGCACGAAGACGAATGCTCGTACTCGTAAAGGTCCTCGTAAGGCGATTAAAAAGTAAATTAGCCCCCGGAAGCTAAAAGATGGCAAAAGACAATCAGCGCAATCGGAAAAAGGTCAATCGTACCGTTTCCGAAGGTATGGCGCATATTCACGCTTCTTTTAATAACACCATTGTGACAATTACCGATCGTCAGGGTAATGCACTGGCCTGGGCCACTAGCGGTGGTCAGGGCTTCCGTGGTTCGCGTAAATCTACCCCCTTTGCTGCGCAGGTTGCTGCTGAAGTTGCAGGCAAAGCCGCTCAAGAATACGGTCTAAAGAATTTAGACGTACTCGTGAAAGGTCCAGGGCCAGGTCGTGAATCCGCGGTTCGTGCATTGAATTCGGTTGGTTATAAAATCAACAGTATTACCGACGTGACGCCAATCCCGCATAATGGATGTCGTCCTCCTAAGAAACGTCGCGTCTAACAGGAGACTTGAAGAATGGCACGTTATATTGGTCCTAAGTGCAAGCTCTCCCGTCGCGAAGGCACGGATCTTATGCTCAAGTCTGGCGTTCGCGCGTTAGACTCTAAATGTAAAATTGAACAACCACCAGGTCAGCATGGCACTTCGCGTAAAGGCAAGTTGTCTGACTACGGTACACAGTTGCGTGAAAAGCAAAAAGTTCGTCGTATTTACGGTGTGCTTGAGCGTCAATTTAGCAACTACTACAAAGAAGCAGCGCGCTTAAAAGGTGCTACAGGTGAAAACTTGTTGCAACTGTTAGAAAGCCGTTTGGATAACGTGGTTTATCGTATGGGTTTTGGTGCTACACGCTCCGAAGCGCGTCAACTCGTTAGCCATCGCTCGATTACCTTGAATGGTCGTCGCGTGAACATTGCTTCGATGCAAGTACAGCCTGGTGATGTCGTTGCTGTTTATGAAAAGTCAAAAACTCAATTGCGTATTAAAAGCGCAACTGAATTGGCGACGCAGCGCGGTACACCTGCTTGGATCTCGGTGGATTACACCAAGATGGAAGGTACTTTCAAGGCAATGCCTGAGCGTTCTGATCTTCCTTCTGAAATCAACGAAAGCTTAATTGTTGAGTTGTACTCCAAGTAAGGTTAAGGTTTTAACCTGCTCCAGTTTTGAGTGGTTTTGAGGTGGCATTACATGACGCGCACCAATGAGTTTTTGACTCCCCGTACGATTGCGGTAAGTGCAATCAGTGCGACCCACGCCAAAGTGATATTGGAGCCGCTAGAGCGCGGCTTCGGTCATACACTTGGTAACGCTTTGCGTGCGTATTTTGCTTTCGTCGTTGCCTGGTGCAGCGGTGGTTGAAGCAGAAATCGAAGGTGTGGATCACGAATACAGCACGCTTGAAGGTTTGCAAGAAGACATTATTGACTTGTTGTTAAACCTGAAAGGCTTGGCTATCAAACTCTTTGAGCAAAATGAAGCTGTTTTGACTGTGGACTTTAAAGGTCCTGGAATTGTCACAGCAGCTGACCTGAGCTTACCCCACAATGTTGAATTGGTTAATCCCGATCATCACATTGCGACATTGGGTAACAATGGTCACTTGAAGATGAAGCTGAAAGTGGCGCGTGGCCGTGGCTATGAGCCTGTAGATGCACGTTATGCGGAAGGGGAAACCCGTCCTATTGGCCGTCTACAGCTTGATGCAAGTTACAGCCCAATTAAGCGTGTTGCTTATGTTGTCGAAAATGCCCGTGTCGAACAGCGCACTGACCTTGATAAATTAGTCATCGACTTAGAGACTAATGGTACTATTGAGCCAGAAGAAGCTATTCGCCGTGCAGCGACGATTTTGC
>JBKJUH010000183.1:0-3101 GCA_046590075.1 Agitococcus sp. | reverse complement strand
CTACCTGAGTCTGACAAAGCAGCGTTCCGCTTGTTGCACGTTTCTACTGATGAAGTGTATGGCACATTGTCGGCAACCGACGAACCGTTTGCCGAAACCCATGCTTATGAGCCTAACAGCCCTTATTCGGCATCAAAAGCCGCCTCTGATCATTTGGTGCGTGCGTGGCATCATACGTATGGCTTGCCAGTGCTGACGACCAATTGCAGCAATAACTATGGCCCCTATCACTTTCCCGAAAAACTCATTCCACTGGTGATTTTGAACGCGCTCGCAGGCAAGCCCTTGCCGATTTATGGTGATGGCCAACAAGTCCGTGACTGGCTCTATGTTAAGGATCATTGTAGTGCTATCCGCGAAGTGCTGGTGGCTGGTCGTGTTGGTGAAACCTATAATGTCGGTGGCTGGAACGAAAAAACAAATCTGGAGGTGGTGCATACAATTTGTGCACTGCTTGACGAATTATCACCCAAACAAAGTGGCAGTTATGCCGAGCAAATCATTTTTGTCCAAGATCGTCTAGGCCATGATCGTCGGTATGCCATTGATGCGCGTAAACTAGAACGTGAATTAGGCTGGAAACCCGCAGAAACTTTTGAGTCTGGGATTCGTAAAACGGTACACTGGTATTTAACGAATCCTGAATGGATAGCTAATGTCACCTCAGGCGCATATCGTGCTTGGGTAAGCCAGCAGTATGGAGTGTAAGCATGAGTCGTATTGTACTGACAGGCGTTAGTGGTCAGGTCGGTTTTGAACTCCAGCGTGCGCTCGCGCCTCTAGGTGAGGTGATTGCCCTGACCCGCCAACAGATGGATTTGGCCGATCCAGCTAGCATCCTCGCAGCCTTAAATCATTATCAGCCAACGATCATCGTTAATCCTGCCGCCTATACTGCCGTAGATAAAGCCGAAACCGATATTGCTCAAGCGATGGCGATTAATGCCCATGCACCGCGAGTCATGGCGGATTGGGCAGCTCAACATCAGGCCTTGCTGGTGCATTATTCGACTGATTATGTCTTTGATGGTCGTAAAGAGGGTGCTTATCTTGAAAACGATATCACCAATCCGCAATCCGTCTATGGCCGCAGTAAATGGCTGGGTGAACAGGCTGTGCGGACAACAGCACCTCAGCATCTGATTCTACGCACGAGCTGGGTGTTTGGTGCTCACGGTAATAATTTCCTAAAAACTATTTTACGCTTGGCGAAAGAGCGGGATAACTTAAATATCGTTGCCGATCAATACGGTGCGCCAACGTCAGCGGCGTTAATTGCCGATTTGACTGCTCAGATTGTGGAGTATTATCGCTTATCGCCGAATGACTTTGCCTATGGCAGCTATCATTTGTGTGCCAGTGGGGAAACAACGTGGTGTGATTACGCACGTTTTGTCGTGCAAGAGGCAGAGAAGAAAGCACTTACGCTGAAATTGACCCCTGAGGCGATTCAACCCATTGCCACCAGTGCCTATCCTTTGCCCGCCCCACGTCCTGCAAATTCACGACTAGACTGTAGTAAACTGAGACAAAGCTTTGCATTGTCTATTCCGCAATGGCAACAAGGTGTTATTGATGTAATGGCTCAGCTCTAACGCTGTTGTTACCCCGTTTTTATTGGAAGATTAAAATATGCAACGTAAAGGTATTATTCTTGCGGGTGGTTCAGGAACTCGCCTTTATCCAGCAACATTAGCCGTTAGTAAACAGTTGCTGCCAATTTACGATAAACCAATGATTTATTATCCGCTGACCACTTTGATGTTGGCAGGTATTAAAGATATTTTGATTATTTCTACTCCGCAAGACACGCCACGCTTTGAGCAGTTATTAGGCGACGGCAGTCAGTGGGGTCTCAATCTGCACTATATTGTCCAGCCAAGTCCTGATGGTTTGGCGCAAGCCTTTATACTTGGTGAAGCGTTTCTTGCAGGTGCGCCAAGTGCATTGGTCTTAGGCGATAACATCTTTTATGGTCATGATTTTACGGGTTTGCTAAAACAAGCCAATGATAAGCAACAAGGCGCTACCGTATTTGCCTACCATGTCCAAGATCCTCAGCGTTATGGTGTCGTTGAGTTTAATGCCGAAGGTTGTGCAATGAGCCTAGAAGAAAAACCCGTCAAACCAAAGTCTAATTATGCGGTTACGGGCTTGTATTTTTATGACGAGCAAGTCGTTGAAATAGCCAAAGCGATTAAACCCTCGGCGCGTGGCGAATTGGAAATAACGGATGTTAATAGCGTCTATTTACAGGCTGGCGAGCTGGATGTGCAAACCATGGGGCGTGGTTATGCGTGGCTAGATACGGGAACTCATGAGTCGATGTTAGAAGCGAGCCAGTATATTGCCACGATTGAAACGCGACAGGGCTTAAAAGTAGCCTGTCCTGAAGAAGTTGCCTTTCGTTCGGGTTGGATAGATGCTGCACAACTGGCGCGATTGGCAGAGCCGTTGAAGAAGAATGGCTATGGCCAATACTTGTTCGCCCTTATGAATGAGCGAGGGCTTTAAGCGGTGAAAATTATCGATACGGCCATTACTGAGGTCAAAATCATTGAGCCGCAAGTATTTGGCGATGAGCGCGGCTTCTTTTTTGAAAGTTTTAATCAGGCCAAGTTTGAAGACGCTATAGGACGGTCAGTTGATTTTGTGCAAGATAACCATTCACGCTCCGTGAAAGGGGTATTGCGTGGCTTACATTATCAGTTGCCACCGTTTCCTCAAGGCAAGCTGGTGCGTTGTACGGTGGGCGAAGTATTTGATGTTGCTGTTGATATTCGCCAAAGCTCGCCGACGTTTGGGCAGTGGGTCGGGGTGCATTTGTCGGCAGTCAATAAACGTCAACTCTGGATTCCCGAAGGCTTTGCACATGGTTTTTTAACCTTGTCGGATGAGGCGGAGTTTCTTTATAAAACGACTAATTATTACGCGCCGCAATGTGATGCCTGTATTACTTGGAACGATCCCGATATTGCTATTGTTTGGCCACTGCAAGATCAGCCGCAACTCTCTACTAAAGACCAACAAGGTAAGCCATTCAAACTGGCAGAGAAGTTTTTATGAATACTCTAGGACTTACGCATTGACGTGGTTCTTAA
>JBKJUH010000119.1:0-10522 GCA_046590075.1 Agitococcus sp. | reverse complement strand
GTCGGTTATGCCTCTGAGACGGCCTTTAGTCAGGCATTTCGTCGGCAATATGAGGTATCACCGAGTCAGTATAAAAAAGAGCAGGGTTTGTGATAGCGTTTTTGCTGATGCTGAGCTTGACGAAGAATCGAAGCACTGGCATAAAGCACTTTGACGGGCGTGCTAAGGCTAAATGCTGTAAAACGGCTCTAGTATTGATTAGGTTCGATTTTATAATACTAAAAATTTAGAGAGAAGTTGCACCATGACTCGTTGGCAAGCGTCGTTTATTCATCTATTGATTAGTTTGGTAATTGTTTGCACTGTTGCTGCCTATATTATTTATTTTTGGTATCCATTGCCGTTAATGAATATGGCAAAAGCCGACAAGCTGTTAATGATGATGGCAGGCATTGATTTGATTGTCGGGCCCTTATTAACCTTGATTGTTTATAAGCACGGCAAAGCAAGCTTAAAAATGGATTTAACGGTTATTGCAGTAATACAAGCGGCGTTTTTGTCGATAGGGCTTTATACCATGTTTGAGTCTCGGCCTGTCTTTTTGGTAGCCTCGTCAAAAATGTTTGATTTGGTGTTTGCCACCGATATTACCCCAGAGAGATTAGAGAAAGCACAAAGTTCGTTTAAGTCGTTGACAATAGCGAAACCTGCGTTAGTGGGAGCTAAAATGCCGACCGATAATATAGAAAAAATGAAGATTATTTCCTCTGCGCTGGCTGGCCAAGGAGACTTACAAACGATGCCGCAATATTATGTCGATTATCAAGAGCTTATACCTGAGATTTTAGTGAATGCTTTGCCATTAACAGAAAGTAAAGAGCTTTCCGCGAATGCCTTAAGCATATTGATTAAGGCTGCGGAAGGGTATGGTTATAGGCCTGAGAATGTGCGTTATATGAATTTAGGTAGTTCTCGTGGATTTGCAGTGATGTTAATTGATGCAAAAACGGCACAAGTAATAGGGCCTGTTAACTTGGATATTTAACACCAGAGCAAGTGGTGAGCACACTGCTCACCAAAAAAACTAACGCTTGCCATGTTTCATTAAAAATTTATCGAGCTGATTGGCAAAAGAGACTTTATCTTTAGCACTATAGCCCGAGGTAAAACTTTGCACTTGGCCTGTTTCACGCAGTTCTGTCATTAAGTTACGCATGGTTAAGCGATTGCCGATGGTTTCGGGCGTATAAAATTCACCGCGCGGATTTAAAGCATAAACACCTTTGGCAACCACAGCTGCCGCTAAGGGAATATCGGCGGTGATAACTAAGTCGCCCGTTTGAGACTGCTCAACAATCCAATTATCAGCAACATCAAAACCCGAAGGCACTTGTACCGAACGAATCACTTGTGAGGCAGGCACGCGGACATGACAATTAGCGACTAAAGTCATGGTTATTTGTAAGCGTTCGGCGGCGCGAAATAACACGTCTTTGACCACCACAGGACAAGCATCTGCATCCACCCAAATCTGCATTGACATTATTCCATTTGGCTTTTGATGCGTTCGATAGCATCGGGTAAGTCTTCAAAATTAGTGACCACAGCATCGGGCTGTATATCTAAAGGCCAAGATTGATTTGACCAATTAACCCATATTGTTTTCATGCCGACATCACGCGCGGCTTGAATATCTTGAACAGGATGGTCACCAATATGCACGGTTTGCTGCGCTTCGACGTTAGCATGAGCAAGGGCTTGTTGAAACATGGCAGGATGCGGTTTCGCAAAACCAACCCCAGCCGCCGATAAATGATGGCTAAATAAATGGCCAATGCCAATTTTTTGGACATCGGCATTGCCATTACTCAAGGCATACATGGGATATTGGCAGGCCAAATCTTCCAATGTTTCTAAGACATAGGGAAAGTATTGGACAATATTGCGCTGTTGCTGAAAGACTTCGTAGGCTTTTTTGACGATGGAGTTAACATCACCTTCAACATGGCCTTCTAATACTTTGCGTAACGTCGTTAACCTTAATTGCGTCAGGTCGTGGCTGATGTCGGGTTGTTCAGTGCTGATTTTGTCTTTGTATTGTTCAAATTGAACGGTACTGACTTTAAAGGCTAACTCAGGCTGATTTTTATAAATCCATTCCATCATGGCATTTTCTGCGCGCGCAATAATGGGATCAACCGACCATAAGGTGTTATCTAAATCAAAGGTGAGTAGTTTTATCATTCTTTTTTCGCCCGAGGATGTGACTTTTTGTACACATTTGCTAAGTGTGTATAGTCCAAATGGGTATAAATTTGAGTGGTGCTGATACTGGCATGACCGAGTAACTCTTGCACCGCTCGTAAGTCCTGACTCGATTCTAGCAGATGTGAAGCAAAACAGTGACGTAATAAATGCGGATGTAAGTGTTGAGGGATACCAAGACGTTTAGCTTGAGCTTCAATCGCAAATTGAATGGCGCGTTCGTTAAAACGGCCACCGCGTTCACTTAAAAAGAGCCAATTGTCTGTATCCACTTTCAGAAAATCGCTACGAATACGTAACCAGTCGCGAATGGCTATAATGGCTTTACGGCCAACGGGCAGCACCCGTGTTTTATTGCCTTTACCTGTAACCGTGATTAAGCCGCCACTTAAATCGATATCCGTTAATTGGGTGTTGCTCAATTCGGAAACCCGTAAACCACTGGAATAAAATAACTCCATAACGGCTCGGTCGCGAGTCCATAATTTAATGGCGTGCTCACCTTCGGGTGGCGGTGCATCCAGTAAGGCATGAACGGTATCTACATTCATAACGTGTGGTAATACACGCGGCTGCCGTTTAATTTTGAAGGTACGCGCAGGGTTAACGCTGACTTTGCCGTGTTGCCCTAACCAATCATAAAAACCACGCATTGCCGACAACATGCGTTGTACGCTGGTGGGTAACAGTGAGTTGGTGGATAACAACGGGCCAATAAAGGCCGATAGTCGGTCTTGGTCGAGTTCTGCCCATTCTTCACAGCCTTGTTTGACTAAAAAGCTCACCAATTTAGTCAGGTCACGTCGATAAGCCGCCAGCGTATGTTCGGAAACATAACGTTGGGTGTGCAAAATCGCTAACCATGCGTCGAGGTCAGTTAATAAGATGTCTTGCTGAGACAAAGCGTTACCATTCATACATACGCAACACGCCGTCAAATACCCGTGCAGTAGGGCCTGTCATCCATACGGGATGGCCTTCACCTTGCCAACGAATATCCAATTCACCACCACGCAATTGCACGCGTACACGCTCATCGAATAAGCCCAGTTGAATACCTGCAACCACGGCCGCGCAAGTGCCTGTGCCACACGCTAAAGTTTCGCCCGTACCGCGTTCAAATACACGTAACCGTGCATTGTTGCGGTCGATGACTTGTAAAAAGCCGACATTCACTTTTTCAGGAAAACGGGCATGACACTCCAACGGACGACCAACTTCACGAACAGGCGCAGTATCCACATCATCCACCAAAATGACAGCATGAGGGTTGCCCATACTAACGGCACTGATTTCAACCGTTTGATTTGCTACGTCAATGGGGTAAGTTAAAGCGCGTTGTTCGGCCATAAACGGTATTTCTGCTGGCTCTAAACGCGGTACGCCCATATTGACGCGCACCCAACCATTGGGAGCAATATTGAGTTCAATAATGCCGCTTGCCGTTTCTACCACTAATTTAGTTTTACGCGTGAGTTTACGGTCACGAACAAAACGCGCGAAACAACGTGCACCGTTGCCACATTGTTGTACTTCAGAACCATCAGCATTAAATATGCGATAGCAAAAATCGACATCGGGACGCGAAGGGGGTTCAACCAATAATAATTGGTCAAAGCCCACCCCAAAATGGCGGTCGGCAATTTGTTTGATTTGATACGTTTCTAAACGCGCTCGTTGGGTGATACAGTCAATCACCACAAAATCATTGCCGAGACCATGCATCTTGGTAAATTCCAGACGCATAATGGCTCTCTCTTAAATTGTAAATACTTGGGGTCTATAGTGGCGTTAAGGCAACATAGATTCAAGTGCTAATAAGTCGGCAATGCTTTCGCGACGGCGAATGACAAAGGATTGCTCGCCATCCACCATAATTTCGGCGGCTCGGCCACGGGTGTTGTAGTTGGAACTCATGACAAAACCATAAGCACCTGCACCACAAACGGCTAATAAATCATTGGCTTCAATGGCGAGTGTACGGTCTTTACCTAAAAAATCGCCTGTTTCGCATACTGCACCAACGACATCGTAAACTTGTGTTTCGGTCAGACGCGGCGTGACGGGAATAATATCCATCCACGCACCATACAAAGACGGACGAATTAAGTCATTCATCGCGGCATCAATAATGGCAAAATTTTTATAAGGTGTGGGTTTCAAAAACTCAACTTTAGTAATTAATATGCCAGCATTAGCGGCAATAGCGCGACCGGGTTCTAAATAAACCTTGAGGTTGCGACCCTGTAATTTAGGTAATAACGCATTGGCGTATTCCGCAGGGGTAGGCGGAGTTTCGTCGCGATAACATACGCCTAAACCACCACCAATATCGATATGTTCAATATTAATACCGAGTGTGGTTAAGGTATCAATCATTGCTAATACACGGTCTAAGGCATCGGCAAAGGGGGTAGTAGTAGTGAGCTGCGAGCCAATATGACAATCAATGCCAATCACCTCTAAACCTGCTAATTGATCAGCGTATTGATAGACTGCTATGGCATCATCAATGGCAATACCAAATTTGTTTTCTTTTAAGCCTGTCGAAATATACGGATGTGTTTGCGCATCAACATCAGGATTCACCCGCAACGAGATACGTGCTTTTTTACCGACAGCCATTGCTACTTCGTTAATACGGGCAATTTCGGCATAAGACTCGACATTAAAACAGGCAATATCTGCTTCTAACGCAGCTTTGATTTCATTTTTTTGTTTGCCTAAACCCGAAAACACCACTTTGCTGGCATCACCACCTGCCGCTAACACCCGCGTTAATTCACCACCCGAGACAATATCAAAACCTGAACCTAAACGCGCCAACACGTTCAATACCGCTAAATTGGAGTTGGCTTTAACGGCGTAACACACTTGATGAGGCACAGCCGCAAAAGCGTCATCAAACGCACGATAATGTTGTTCTAAAGCTGCACGAGAATAGACATATAACGGTGTGCCAAAACGTTGAGCAAGTTCGGCAACAGAGGATTGTTCGGCAGACAACGAACCGTTGTTATAGTGAAAAAATGACATGATAAATACGCTCAAAAATTAAGGCTGAGAAGAAGTGCTAGACGGTGCTGTCGGTGTTTTTTTTGCAGGCAGATATAAACTGCCTTTTTGACCACAAGCCGACAAAACACACACGCAAATAACTAAAGTGAGATAACGCATAATAATTCAACAATAGCGATTATAAGAATTGCTGCTATGCTAACGGAATCGTGCACAGAAAACAAAAAACAGGTGTATAAAAAACCCCTTGTTTGTATGAGATTTAGGAGAACATCATGACCTCACAAGCTACTGTCTCGTTAATATCCGAAGCACTGCCAACGGCAGATACAGAAACACCGCTCAGTTTTGCCAGCTTTGACGAGTTTTATCCGTTTTATTTGAGTCAACATCAAGATCAAACCTGCCGACGCTTACATTTTGTCGGTAGCAGTTTAGGTTTGTTGGGCTTAGGTGCAGCCGTTGTGACGGGGAAAAAACGTTATTTTGCCGCTGGCATTGTGGCAGGTTATGGCTGTGCATGGGTTGGCCATTTCTTTTTTGAGCATAACAAACCTGCGACTTTTAAATATCCACTGTATAGCTTTATGGGTGATTGGGTGATGTACAAAGATATGTTGACGGGCAAGATTCCGTTGTAAGTGATTTGTTTGGCTTCGACTCCGCTCAGCCGACGGTCGTACAGCAAAAATCTGAGCTTGTTGAAGTGTTATGCCTAATAAACATTGCTTGTGCCAGTTCGTTTTGGCGTTGCCTGCCGCAGGCCTTACTTTTGTTTCGACAAAAGTAAGCAAAACCAGCGTGGCGCAAAACTCGGCATCCATGCCTCGGACAGTTGCGCCACAGCATCCCTGCAAAGGCAAAAACACCATCACAAAGATTTACCGTAGTCTAAAGGGTGAGCTTTGATCCATTAAACCAAACCAAAAAACACTTCCTAATTTCTACTTTTCATCGTAAAATTATATTGTGGCTATAGGCCATAAATAGCGATAGACGCTATTTTCCCTGACTCTCACAGCAAGGAGCTTGCTGCAATGTTTGATTTTCTCGTGTTTATTGGTCGTTTTCAGCCTTTTCATATCGGCCATTTGCGCGTGTTACAACAGGCATTAGCGCAAAGCGCACAAGTCATTATTTTGATTGGTTCAGCCAAACAAGCGCGTAATACGCGTAATCCTTTTACTATTGAAGAACGCACGCAGATGATTTTGGCGAGTTTAACGCCCGATGAAGCCGCTCGAGTTCATTGCCAACCGCTCAATGATTGTTTGTATAACGATGCCGTTTGGGTAACGAATGTGCAAGAAGCCGTCAACGAAGTGCTGTCAAAACACAGAGCTGGTAGCAATCCTCGTATTGGTTTAATTGGCCATCAAAAAGACCAAAGTTCGTATTATTTGCGATTGTTTCCCCAATGGGAAAGTGTTGATGTCGAAAATCATCAAACCTTATCAGCGACTCCCTTGCGCGACGCGTATTTATTAGGGCAGCATCCCAATCCCGAATTATTGCCATTAGGCACACAGCAATTTTTGCGTGATTTTGTCGCCCATGAGCCTTATCAAACCTTAACAGCCGAAGCTGCTTTTATTGCGCAATATAAACAAGCATGGTCTGTTGCGCCTTATACTCCAACGTTTGTTACGGTTGATGCGGTCGTTGTGCAGTCTGGGCATATTTTATTGGTTGAGCGTAAAGCAAGGCCAGGCAAGGGGTTGTTTGCCTTGCCAGGTGGTTTTGTTGACCAAGGCGAAACGTTAATTAATGCCTGTATTCGTGAACTGCGTGAAGAAACGCGCTTAAAAGTGCCAGAGCCTGTATTGCATGGCTCATTAAAAGGTCAACGTGTTTTTGATGATCCGTATCGTTCGGCGCGTGGTCGAACCATTACTCATGCCTTTATGTTTGATTTAAAGCCTGATGCTACTTTGCCAAAAGTAAAGGGTGGCGATGATGCGAAAAGTGCTTTTTGGTTGCCTTTATCAGCATTGCAACCTGAGCGTTTATTTGAAGACCATTATCATATTATTCGGGCAATGACGGGGATGTATTGACCCATAAAGTTCAGTTTCAAATTACCGAGTGAGTCATACATCATTCTACATTGAAAGGAAGCTTGTCAGGATTCAGGATCATATAAATGGCTTCAATTCCTCGACTGCTAACACATATACTGGTCAATGATTGAATCTTGCCAGCCAACATGGTCACTAATGCCAGACGGCCATTTACTTGACGAAATTGTAATTCCAGACCTTGCGGTTGCTTACGTACTAAGGCCAACATTAAGCGCATACTTTTGTCTGCACCAAAAATAGGCCGTAATGCGGCTTTGACTATGCCGCCACCGTCTGAATAAAGTATGGCCTCTTTGCATAAATGTTGTTGTAACAAGGACACATCACCTTGTTGACAGGCCATCAAAAAACTCATTAATAACTGTTGATGATGCTCAGTCGTGCTCTCCTGTAACGCAGGGTTGTCTTGCAACTTACGTCGTGCACGACTATATATTTGCCGACAGTTATCCCTACTTTTAGTTAAACAGTCAGCAATATCACTAAACTCATCCTCAAAGATTTCTCGCAACACAAAAACAGCGCGCTCTACAGGATTGAGTTGCTCTAACATGTGCAAAAATGCCAAAGACACCGTTTGTTGTTGCTCTTCGATATTTTCAGGGTTATCAAGCGTCGATAAAGTGTCCATAAACTCAGGCTCAGGCAACCACGGACCCGTATATTGTTTACGCTCACGTTGGCGTTGACGCAGTAAGTCCAAGCATAAATTTGTAACAATTCGCCGCAAAAAAGCCGAATGATGCTCTGCTAGTGTTTCTGATTGCTGCCAACGAAACCAAGCTTCCTGCACGATATCATCGGCGTCATGAATAGAACCCAGTAAACGGTAGGCCAAACCACGTAATTGTTGACGATGAACAGTAAATATCTGATTTTTATCAACAATCATGATGGTTTTCCTTCTTGTTAGTTGCTTTCCGCCACATTTTTTATAGGTGCGACTCCGCTAGTGGGCCAAACATAGAGTTTTAAGCCTGTCATCAACTCCCATTTAATCATGCTAATGGTCATTTTACAGATCCATTCTTTATATAAACAGGCAAGATAGTTAGTGGTTACACGGGGTAGAGCTTGGTCAGCTCGATTGACAAATTGCACCACTGCTTGTTTGCGACCCAGACTGGTAAATCGAGCAAAATAACCAAAATTAAAGGGCTGTAACGGTCGTTTATCAATAAGTGCCGCGACATTTGCCCCAGCTTGTGCGCCCATCGGCATGGCAGTCGCGCAGGACATTCTGATTAATTCGCCATTCATTTCGGCACTTGCGGCATCGCCTGCAACAAAAACGTCATCGTGACTGTGTAAACGCAAAAAACAATCAACCACTAAACATCCTTGTTCATTTGTCGCTAATTGGCTATTTCTAGCAACAGGATTGGCCATCATACCTGTGCAATCCAAACACAAGTCAAAGGCTATTTTTTGGTTGTCATGCAATAACACAGCGTTTTCTGTAATAGTCTGAATCACTCCATGATGATGATGTATCCCATAGTTGCTTAACACGCTGTCCAAATGTTGTTGCGCTTTTGCTGCTAAGTTTGATTGCTGGCTTTGTCTGGAAATCAAACCAACATTTAAATTGGGAAAACATGAGGCTAATTCGGTACACGTTTCTATAGCGGTTAAACCGCTGCCTAAAATAACAACTTTGCCGCCTGACTGAGCTAAAGCCTGTATTTGTGGGTGTAATTGGGCTGTTTGTTGTTTGTTATGCAAACTATGCGCAAACTTAGCACTCCCTGTAATGTGTTGCTGTGGCACGCTGCCTAATGCATAAATTAAATAATCATAGCTAATAGCATCCTGATTTTTAAGGAGTATTTTTTTGTTGTCGAGTTGCACTTGTGTAATGTCAGCATGTAAAAAGCGAACACCACGACGTGCTAATAAAGGTTGTAACGCTAAACTGTGTGTCGGTTGACCCGTTAACGTTTCGTGTAAGCGTATTTTTTGCTCAAAGTGCGTTTTATTATCAATGACAATAATTTGAATGTCGCGTTGACAATGTAGGAGTCGAGCGCAGGCCATTAGACCTGCATAACTTGCCCCTAAAATAACAATAGTCGGTGATGTGTTCATAGTGATAGCTCTCAAGTTTGATTGATGGCTATAAGACGAACAGGAGTGGTTTTTTGTGACAAGTATGGTGAAAATAGTTAAAACATGACTAACTAATATAGTCGGATGTCGTATCGACCATCCAAACCATAGGATGGTAACAAAGGCGCACAAATCATTTAGGACTACCCCATGGGCTCGCATAAACGTCGCCATTATAATAGGCTGCAAAAACAAAAAACGGCCTAAAAAAGCCGTTCTTCTGTTGCTAAACAAGCCATTATGCGACTTGCACTGGAATCGCATTAGCACTGTGGCTAACGGTGTTATCAGGATTACAATAGATAAGACGCGGTTTAAAATTCATTAACTCGGCAGAAGTGTAGTCAGCATAAGCACAAATAATGACTTTATCGCCAGGTTGCGCTTTATGAGCAGCAGCACCATTGACAGAAATCATTTGCGAACCTGCTTCGGCGCGAATCGCATACGTGGTAAAACGCTCACCATTAGTGACGTTGTAAATTTGGATTTGTTCGTACTCTAAAATACCCGATAAATCGAGTAAATTACCGTCGATGGCGCAAGAGCCTTCATAATCAACTTCGGCGTGAGTAACAACAGCACGGTGAAGTTTGGCTTTGAGCATGGTGCATTGCATGGCGGCTGCCTCCGTTGGGGGGTATCGCTGGGCGGTATGGAACTGAGCGAAAAAAGCGAGTCATTCTGCCGCAATATCCGCTGCCAATCAATCAATTCTAACAACAAATAGGCCATATCGGTCTAGGTTTTATATATTAGTCGGCTAAATCAACGGTTATATTGTCAATCAATCGTGTTTTACCCAATTTTGCCGCCACTAAGATGACTAAGTGGTGGTCGGAAGCTGTTGCTGGCTGGAGGTCTGAACTACGCATAATGGCAACATAGTCAGGGTCAAAGCCCATTTTTTGCAAATGTAAAACGGTGGCATCACAGAGCATAGTATATTCACGCGTACCATTCAAAATTGCTTGGCGTAATTGCGACATTATCTGATAAATGGCAGGTGCTTTGGCGCGTTCTTCGGGGGTCAAATAGCCGTTTCGTGAACTTAATGCCAAGCCATCGCTTGCATTAAATTCACGAAACGACTATTTGACCCCCGAAGA
>JBKJUH010000115.1:0-2706 GCA_046590075.1 Agitococcus sp. | reverse complement strand
CGAGTCGCCATTTTGAGGTCACAGTGATTGACCCTTCTCCCTATTTTGAATGGCTACCTCACATTCACGAAGTTATTTCTCGTCACAAAAAAGCCGAACAATTACGCCACAGCCGACAACAATTGATTGAACGTGCAGGCCATCACTTTTTACAAGATACGGTTAGCGTTATTGATAAAAACCAACAACGCATCCAATTATCTTCAGGACAATGGTTAGCCTATGACGACCTCGTTGTCGCCATTGGCAATATCGGCGTACTCGAAAAAGTGACGGGCGCAAGCCAACACGCCATTGCCTTTTCATCAGTCAACGATGCTGAACGTGCCGCCAACCAACTACAAAGACTTGATAGCCTAAGCTTGCCTGAGCGTCCTGTCGTCTTAGTAGGCGCAAGCATTGAGGGCATAGAAGTGCTGGGTGAGATAATTCGTCGTTATCGTCGGCAGTGGCGTTTTCAACTGCATATAATTGAAGCCCAAGACTGTGTCATGCCACAATTTCAGGGCATCGCCGAATACCTGCAAGAACTCACGGCAGATTTAGCTATTCATTGGCATACAGGCCGAAAAGTCGCCGAAGTCAGCAAAGACAGTGTCACGTTAGACAATGGTGAAACTATCACCAGTCGCGTGACTTTATGGTGTGCAGGTGCAATGCCTCATCCCTTATTAGCCGAAGCAGGATTAGCCCAGCGCCATCAATATGCCCCCGTCAAAGCCAGCTTACAATCTGTTGCAGACGACCATATTTGGCTGGCTGGCGATGCAGCATCATTCTCTACCGAATTAGCCAAGCAGGCTTATCACGCCTTACCCATGGGGGCAGTAATTGCTAAAAACATTCGTTTGGCTCATCAACAACGGCCATTACTCTCATTTAAGCCACTGCCTATTCCGAGCTTAATGAGCTTTGGTGATATGGGATTTATCTTATTTAAGTCGCACGCCATTGCCAGCCCGAGTTTAATCGCTGCCAAAGAAGGGGTTTTTCAGGCTAATTTCAATTTATTAAAACTTCCCAGACAAGTCAGCGAATGGCACGACCTGAAAGAAAGCCTGATGTTTAGTGCTATCAACTTAGGGAAACTGGCTAAAAACACATGGGCGGAGGGAAAACTGCTGCACGCTCGTCATTTTGAGGCGCGTTAGCATCATTACATTAAGGGAAGATTATTTAACCTTCCTGAGTGTCATGCTTTCAGGACAATTAGGTTTAAAGTTTTTACACTCAATAAACTGCCCCAATTTGTCATAACAGACACGCACTTCGGTGAGAAAAGTTTTTTCTTGATTACTTTGGCAGCGCAAATAAATGCCTTTTTCAGAAAGCCCCGCATTTAACTTGAGTATTTCTGACAACAACACATCACGCCCGACCAAACGATCAGAGCCTTCCTCTTTGAAGGTATGGGGTAGTTTTAATTTATTGGTATAAGCCGTAATGGTACGAAAATATTCCTGTGCGGTTAAACCCATACACGCACCATACTTTTGCCATGCCTTATTACGCGCATCTTCATCGGGCATCAGTTTCTCTAGCACACGTTGCTGAACAGGTGATAACTCTGGCGGCTTCTCTGAACACACGACTGTTTTTTCGGGCGTATTCTTTTCCGTGGCTGACTTTTCTGTCCATAAGCCATGAACAATAATGAAATAACCTTCCTGACACTGACGCAACTCTCGCCATTCAGGATGCAAAACGCACGCAGCAGGTGCTAGATTAATTGATAACAAATAACGGTGTTGCAAATGCTCATTTTCAGCCAGCACATTCTGAGAGCCAAACGCAGCCATAGCAGTCATTAAGCGACAAAAAAGCCAACTTAATCTCATATTATCTCCCCACACTGGGCATCATTAGACAGCCACAATGGTTGATATATCGACATGAATTGAACATAGGGTAATGCCATTATGAATTGTTATTTTTATAAGACTTAGCCAATGCTTAACTGCTATTGGCCACGTGTTCAATGTACGCTGAAAAATCGTTGTTCACTGTTGGTTTTTGTTATGGCGTGTTGCTTTTGTTTTTCTCAATAATGGCAAATGTGTAACTTAGTAAACTGCTTAACGTCAGATTAATGCTGACACCCTTGTAGGATATTTCCTACAAAACGTGTAGGCATTTCCGTACAATTGGCCGCAGAAAAACACCGAAACCAGCAGCAATAATTTTTAACTCATTGATTTATTTTGAATATTTTTAAAAATCTATTTCCTCCTAAATATCCAAGCAATCTTTATTGCGCTTGAGTCTAACTTGTGCTAATTCTATTTTCTGTTATGATTACGTCAACAAGGCAGTTGCAGGATTACAGGACAAGACGTTTTGGAAAAACGCAACAAGGCAGTCAGGATTGGCAGGATGCCAATAGTGTAGGAAACACAAAAGGAAGCGTGAGGATAACGCTAAGGATTCGACAGGAAGCGTCAATGGACAAAGGAAAAGGATTGTTGCTGAGAAGCAGTGATTATAAGGAAAGGAAACACTAGGATGTGTATGGATGCAGTGGATGGATACAAATCGGGGCAGATATTCTGCCCCGCTTGTGTTTCTGGGGTTTGACTTTTCGGTCAGCTCTATCAAATTAAAATCTTCGCTTTTTCAATTGCTCAATAGTTAATATTCATCTGGAACATAGGACTTACGCAGTTATCGCTTATTTATTCACATTTTAGCCGCTTTTGGCGACTTTAT
>JBKJUH010000112.1:0-8634 GCA_046590075.1 Agitococcus sp. | reverse complement strand
CGCCCCTTGCCGTCTGCCGCTGTTACAGCGGCGGTTGTGATTGCAATCGGGGAGTATTTTTAATGTCTAAAGTCTGTTTAATTACTGGTAAACGTACAATTACTGGTAATAATGTTTCGCACGCGAACAATAAAACGAAGCGTCGTTTTGAGCCTAACCTACACTATCATCGTTTTTGGTTAGAAAGCGAAAAACGTTTCGTGCGCATTCGTGTATCGTCCAAAGGTATGCGTACCATTGATAAACTCGGTGTTGAACAAGTTGTTACTAACTTGCGCGCCAATGGCCATAAGGTTTGAGGATTAGATCATGCGTGACAAAATCCGCTTAGTATCTTCTGCTGGTACAGGTTATTTCTATACCACCACGAAAAATAAACGCACCATGCCTGAGAAAATGGAAATCAAAAAATTTGATCCCAAAATTCGTCAGCACGTTATTTTCAAAGAAGCTAAAATCAAATAACTGATTTTATAAAAAAGCCCGATTTATCGGGCTTTTTTTATGCTTATGATGAATAGGTGCAAACATGCCTGAATTACCTGAAGTAGAAACCACACGTTTAGGGCTAATGCCAATTTTAGGTGCAACTGTTCTCAAACTCGATATTATACAACCCCGCTTACGTCAACTAATACCAGAGTCGCTGAACGCCATCGTTGGCACAACGTTAAATACCCTGTCACGACGCGGTAAATACCTCTTATTGGGCACTGACCGAGGGACAGCCCTCATTCATTTGGGCATGTCTGGCAGCTTACGATTGGTCAATAACGATGAGCCTTATCGTAAGCACGACCACGTCAATCTCGTATTAAGTAATGGCTACTCTTTGCGCTTTCATGATCCTCGTCGATTTGGCTTGTTTTTATGGCTGAAAGATGAGCCTTTACAACACGCCTTGCTCGCCTCTTTAGGGCCAGAACCGCTCAGTGATGCCTTTACGCCTGAACATTTATTTGCACTCAGCCGAAAAAAGAAACAGCCCATCAAAAACTTTATTATGGATGGCCATGTTGTTGTTGGTGTCGGTAATATTTATGCGAATGAATCCCTGTTTTATGCAGGCATACATCCCCTTGCCCCCACCAACCAGCTATCACTCGCCGACTACCAACGCCTTCATCAACATATTTGCCAAATTCTTCAAACAGCTATTGAACGCGGTGGTACGACTTTGCGAGATTTTGTCAACAGTCAAGGTGATGCAGGTTACTTTCAGCAAGAGTTAATGGTCTATGGACGGGCAGGTAAAAACTGTATCAATTGTCAACAGACCTTAGAATTAGTGCGTATCAATAATCGAAGTACGGTATACTGTCCGCAATGTCAGCCCACTTTTGCGTACTTTTCGTGACTAGGGCTTGCATCTCAAGATAACTACGATTAGATTCAACACTATTAAAACTATCAAGCGTTTGGCTACTTATATTTAGGTTATTATTGAACTTTATAAGCCACGCATTTCTTAACAAGGAGATAACAATGAGTCTATTCCCTCGCCATGCTTTGGCAACCCTTACTTTATTAGTTGCTAGCGTGACAGCCACTCCTTCGTTTGCCGAAGCAATGGACGACCAAGTCAACGAACGCCCTAGTACGGGTGGTATGGTTTTAGATGCTGTCGTTGCACGTCCCATGTTATTTGCCATGACCCTTGGTGGCACTGTTGCTTTTATTGCCACACTGCCGTTTTCGGCAATGGGCGGTAATGTTGGAGAAGCCGCAAAAGCATTAGTCATTGGCCCTGCAAAAACGACATTTACACGCTGTTTAGGCTGCACATCGACACAAGATGCATTAAAAAACCAAGATATTGCCAATAACAACTAACCAGAAATGTCTGCAATACCTTGTTTTGATGAGCTAATTTTTGATGAGCGGCAATTTTCGACAGACTGCCATTAAAAAATTCACACTCACTCGCAAACTTCAGTTACAATAGCCTAAGGATTGGTTAATTTAATCCACCCCTTTCACCCCGCTAATCCTACTTGTTAGTGGGGTTTTTTATGCTCTCGATTTTAACTTTTCTACTTTTAACAGTAATTCTTCTTTCGTTTCCACGTGTCTTGGGTCAAGTGGAATACAACTGACAGGACAAATCGTTTGGCATTGGGGGACATCAAAATGCCCTACACATTCCGTACATAAACCTGCGTCTATTTCATAAATATCTGGCCCTTGGAAAATAGCTTTATTAGGGCAAACAGGCTCACAAACATCACAATTGATACATTCGTCGGTAATAATCAACGCCATGTAAATATGCTCAATGGGAAAGTTGATAAATGAGCTTATTCTCAAAAAAGAATTAGATCTCATTTAAAAAGATAAGGGTAGCACTTAAAAACCAAATTTTTTATTAAAAGCAAGCACCACTTCAGGTGATACGAACTTAGAAACATCACCACCCAAACGGGCTATTTCACGCACTAGCGTTGACGAGATGTAGGAAAGATTTTCGGAGGGCGTTAAAAACACCGTTTCAAAATCAGCGACTAATTGACGATTCATATTCGCCAATTGGAATTCATATTCGAAATCAGAGACCGCACGCAAACCCCGCAATACCGCAGTTGCTTGCTGTTCTTGGACAAACTTAGCTAATAATTGACTAAAACCACACACACTGACATTGGGTAAATGCGCAACTGCATTGGTCACCAACTGCACACGTTCATCTAAGTCAAATAAAGGTTTTTTATGGTAGCCAACCGCAATGGCGACCACTACTTCATCAAACAAGCGCGCTGCTCGCTCGACTAAGTCTTTATGGCCATTGGTAATAGGGTCAAACGTACCAGGGTAAATAACACGCGTTTTCATGATATAGATTCTCGCTAATGTGCCGCGCAATAGTACCTAAGCTACGCGGCATACGCAAAGTATCTACATACTGACCTTAACATTTAATGATGATTAGGGTGTAATCGTCGCCACAGCACGGGTTAATTTTTCTTCGCCCCATGTTTTAGCTTCTGTTGGCGCACCATCAACAGTAATTGTTGTACCCAAACCTGGCTTATCTAGTTCAACTTGGCCTTTGTCATTTTTGACATACACGCTATGTCCTTCGAGCATCACCACATCTAATGCACCATCTGGCGTTAAACCATAGCCGCCCCAAAAATCTGTTCCCCGCACACCAATCGTAGCCACACGCGTGGTGACTTCAAAACGATGAGGACGTTTAGTAATACTGCCCGTAATACTGCGGAATGCACCTTGTAACAAATCAAAAAAAGCGATATTTGGCTTACTCCGATAGATACGATATTCACGAATTACCAATTGACTGTCTTTGCCAACAGTTAGCTTCGTACCATCACGCAACTTTAACTCTGCTATTGAGCCTGCTGCCGTTTTGAATAAGTCACCTCGACAAATTTTCATACCTTGTGTTGGCGTGATGGTTTCTTTTTGACGCTGCACCTCAATTGTTCCCGTTAATTGTGTGACTTCGCCAATACGACAATTTTTCGCACTGATTCCAGCATTAGCCTGAACACTGGCCAACATCAACACGGTGAGTAAAAGACGTTTCATAATAAACTACCTGTAAAAAAGAAGGAGTACTCAAACCTATACGCACGATAACGCACATTAGATTCATTATTTTGTTTTTGTTTGTATAACAATTATGATTGTTTAGCAATTCGTCAAAAAACAAAACGTCAAGTAGAAGCACCCTATCCTTTTTTAAGGCACAATAGCGAACTTAATTGTTTCAAGATTTAAGGTTATGAGTAAAAATCACGAACAGACCTCTTCAAATATCGCGCAAAACAAAAAAGCGCGTCATGACTATTTTATTGAAGATACGTATGAAGCAGGTTTGGTATTACAAGGATGGGAAGTCAAGGCTTTACGTTTAGGGCGCGTGTCGATTGTTGAAGCCTATGTATTATTAAAAAATGGTGAAGCCTTTTTGATTGGTGCCAATATCACACCATTGTTGTCCACCTCCAGTCATTATGTGCCCGAAGCCACACGCACGCGTAAACTGTTGCTTAATAGACGCGAGTTAAACCGTATGATTGGTGCGGTGCAACAAAAAGGCTATACCTGCGTTCCACTATCTTTTTACTGGAAAAATGGCATGGCAAAATGCCAAATTGGTCTCGCTAAAGGTAGACAGCTGCACGATAAACGCCAAACCGAGAAAGAACGCGACTGGCAACGTGAAAAAGCGCGTGTTTTTCGTATTAACTAAGCGTATTTACAGACTCTGTACTTGAAAATCGTCTAGCTCATACCATTTTGTGTTAACATAAAACTACTTTGGGGATGACATGGCTTCGACGCTGGTGATGAAACTCTGAGGTGCATGTCGAGAGTGAGGTGTCTCTCGTAAATCAAAATCTCAAGTTCTAGTCGCAAACGACGAAACCTACGCACTCGCAGCTTAATAGTTAGCGAAACAATGAACTCGAACGCCGGTGGTCGGGGGATTTGGGCGTAACGCTACACTGGCTACGCTTTATGTCTCGTCTCGCGGCATAAATCTAAAACTTAGAGAATCGTTGGCTTCGCCCTGTCTGTCGGGTAGATGTCGATTAAATCAATTGACAAGACTAAACATGTAGAGCCAAGAGCGTAGTGCCGGCGGACGGGGGTTCAATTCCCCCCATCTCCACAATTAACCCTTCTAGCCGCGTCTAAGCTAGTCCATCAAAGCCCTGAGCCTCTAAGCTTTAGGGCTTTTTTGTTGTCTAACTAAAGCGCATAGTGCCCCCCCTAAATTCCTGACAATTCATCGGGTTAATTACCCCCGTTACAGCGGATTGGCGGTCACACATTAAGTCTAATTAGACGTTATTAAATCTAACTTGACTATAAGCACCCCAGCGAAAGTTTCTGTGTAACCGTTCGTGGTCGCCCTGTCGAACCAGTGGCATAAAACACTTCGACAGACTCAGTGCAAACGGAAAATGCTGTCAAACAAAACCTAGTTATCATCACCGTCGTGCTGATATCCTCAGAACCTAGAGCGCCACACCCCGCGCTAACGCCATATGACCGACACCCAGTTTTTCGGCATCACTCCTAGCATCTCTTGCAGCCTGCATAAAGCCTTCGACATCGCTGATATGGGCATTGAATAAAGCTAAGCCAAGATGTAAAGGCTGCATGCTGGCATGTGAGTCGGCAAGCATCTGCTGGCAACTCGCGCGCGCTTGATGAAGATCAGTATCAATCATCAACAGCCAGAACTCGTCCTCCTCCCCTCGCGCGGCTACATCTTTGGTGCGTTTATGGTGGCTGGATAAATGATCGGCAAAGCGTTGCAGCATATTTCTGGCCTCATCCTCACCTGCGCTTAAAATCGTGTTTTCAAAATCGGCTATAGTCAGATTAACAAGGGCAAGATGCCTTTTATGGGTGATAGAGTACGTCAACTCAAAGGCGAGTGTATCTTTGAGATACTGTTCGGAATACAGCCCTGTCAGTGGGTCAATGCGCAGTGCGCTTAAACTTTCGGTCATGTCATTGAAGGCGCGTGCCAGTTCGCCGACCTCGTCGGTACGAAAAACGGGCATCTTGGCAGCATAATTGCCCGCTTTGACTTTTTTCACCTCTGCCGTCAAGTCAACAATCGGTTTGGCAAAAATCTGCGCGTAGGCGAAGGCAAACAACAAGGCTAAAATCGCTAGGGGCACAATAAAAACCATAAACTGTCGCTTCAGCTCGCGAGTCAGCAGTGCCAAATCAGCGGAAATAGGTTTGACGAGAATAAGGCCACTAGCGGCCGTTTTGACAAAATACTCCTGACCCTGCCATGCGAAATCAGTACGCGCAGACTTCAGTAATGGCGGTGTCGATTGGGTAGCCGTTTTTAGGTCGCCTGTCTGTTGCAAAAAACTCTCAGCGACGACGGCGGCGCTAGCATCTCTAAACCACAGCTTATTGTCGATGATAAGGCCAGAGTGTGCCTGGCTTACCCGATCTAGCTCCTTTAATAGACCTTGATTCACCGATTCACCGACGACGATATAACCCAACACTTGGCCAGCAACGACGATTTTTTTGGCAATCATCAAATAAAGCTGGGCAGGATCAGCACCGAGATTGTTCATGGCCTCTGCAGTTCCTGGCACAAATTCAGCAACGGTGGCCTTTTGATCAGCGTGCTCTAGCAGCAAAAGATTTAGCGGTACGCCCTGAGCAGTCGGTTGCGCACGGTTAAGTAGCAGGATTTTTTCGCTGGTCGCCAGTAGAAAAAAATCATAACGCTGAAAATACGGCAGTTCGGCACTCGTCAGTACGTCATGTACCTCTGCAATGGGCAATGCGCTATTGTCGCCACTCTCACCCAAGCCAAACGACGCATCGCTCTGTCTGAGGCGACTCAGTTGCGCACGAAATACGGGGTCGAGTACCGCCGCAGCCACGTCCTGATCTACAGACTCTATGCGGCTTTGTGTCGCTTCGTCCATCAGCTTGAATGTCGTTTCCGACACTTCGCCAAATCGCACGCGTTCGGCATTTTTGGCAGCGTGTTGGGCGCACCAGAAAGTCCCCGCCACCAAACTCGAACACAACAATAATGTTGCAATAAGCAGTCTAGACCGTAGTCCGAGCATACTGTTCGGTGTAGTTAAGTTATTAGTATTCGGCCTCTGTATCATTGGCTTTACCGCGCTTATAGGGTTTCCCCGCTTTATTAAGATGAGGTGCAGGCTCTTTATCGAGCGTGAGCGTGAAAGGAATGTCCAGCGTCTGGCCAGCCACGATTTCAATATCTTTTTTGAAAGGACTGGCCATGCGATGCCAAGCAAATAGCTGATACTTTCCTGTGGGAATACCGTCGATCTGATAGCGACCCGTCTTGTCGGTGTACGAAAATTTTCTGTTGGGCAACACTAAAATATTGGCAATCATCATCGAGTGAATATTGCAGTAAATATCAATGATGCCTGTGCGCGTAAAGTCAACAGGTGCAGACACCTCTGGCTTTGCTTCCCCTAAATCAAACTGCTTGGCTTCCGACATGGAAAAAACATTGTGCACTACCCTATCTTTATTGGTGAACACCACTTGCTGCCCTTTAGTAATGGCGAGAATTTCGGGGATATAGTTGCGCGATTTTTGCATCATGAGGGCTGGCTCTTTGGGTGCAGACTCCACCAAACCGACCAAGTAGATGACCGCAGGCAAGGTATTGGGCTTTTTTGCGTTGAAGCTGACCACACCTGTGATTCGCCCTGTTTCCTGTGCCCACACCCACGCAGGGGCAGTCAGGACTAACAAAGCCAATAATCGAAACCGTCTCAAATTTCCTGACATATTATTCTTCCTATTTAATGAGGATCTACCAGTACCAAATCCGTTTTTGGCGCAGCGATACAGGTCAAACACGTGCCAGCTTCAGGCGGTGGCTCGGGATTTTTTAGATACACCACTTCGCCCGATTGAATCTCGATAGCACAGGCGTGGCAATTGCCTGCCCTACAACCAAAAGGCAGGACGATACCATTGAGTTCTGCCAACTCCAAAATAGTTTTCGGTTTTTCACTCCAGACACAGGTTTGCTCAAGAGTGGCAAAGGTGATTTTGGCATCCTTTTTTACGGGCAAATCCAGACGATTACACGACGACACCGAAGCTGGGCCAAACGCCTCAAAGCGCACGTCTTCTGTGCGCGCACCCGCTTGGATGAGACCTTCGGTAATCGACTTCATAAACACGGGCGGGCCACACAGATAAAAGTGGCTGTCGAGCGAGCCAATGGTCTGGGCGATTAACTCGGCACTGACATAACCTTTGACTTGGTAATCTGTGCCAAGCTGACTACTAGACTCAGGGTTACTATAACAGACCGTTATTTGCACCTGAGGGTGTTGCGCTGCAATCGCTGCCAGATGGGTTTTGAACACCTGTTCAGCTTGATTGCGAAAGCCCAGAAACAGGTAAATTTGTTGGGGAAAACCACCACGGCTAAGATGGTTTAGCATACTCAATACGGGGGTGATGCCAATACCGCCACCAATCAGCACAATGGGTCTGGCATCCTGATCATCGAGGTAAAAACTGCCCGCAGGTTGCATGACTTCTAGCAATGTGCCTTTGCGCACTTGATCATGAAAAAAATGCGAAGAAAGCCCATGAGGAATAAGCGGCTGGTCTTTGGGCGCCATTGCCTGTTTGATGGACACGCGGAAATAATCGGCTTGCGGTGCATCCGACAAGGAGTAGCAGCGGCGGATAATTTTCCTATTCTGACCAATAGCCAATTGAAAGGTCAAAAACTGTCCGGGTTTAAAGGCTGGCAAGCGTCGGCCATCGTGGGCTTTGAGATAGAAGGATTTGACATTTCCGCCTTCATCCACGGTGGCATCAACCCTAAACAGTCGTGTGTTTTTCCAGCCAACGGCACCAAACTGCTGCTTGTCGATAAATAACATCGACCAGTGCTGAAAGATAACTTTAGAAATATGCTCTTGATCGGCATCATGCATCTCGACAAACATTACCGCCACCCGCAAAAATTGACGTTGGTCAACAGCAGTTAGCGCGTCGAGGCGAACAACAGAAGATGCGCTTGATATTTGCCGACCATCAGGCAAGGTAAAATCCAGTTGTACGGTTTGGTCTAATGCGAAGGGATAGTCGCTGCTGAAACTAAACAAC
>JBKJUH010000067.1:0-8472 GCA_046590075.1 Agitococcus sp. | reverse complement strand
CTCCTAATTTTTATTGCGAGAGGCGATAAAGGCACGCCAGCCGCCAAATTCGGTAATGTCTTGGGCATCAGCAATCGCCCATGCTTCGCAAATAAAGCCTTTGACTTCTCGGCCATCGGCAAGTGTTAATGTTCCTATACCCAATGGCGCAGGAATCAAGCCGACAAACGAGCCAAAATGCGCCACAGGCATTGCCCATATTTCAACAATAATGGCTGTGCCTACTTCGGGCTTGACACGCAACAAAGCAGGTTTAGGGGGAACGGTATTCGCCAAGGCAAATAGGCGATAACTTGAAGCAGTCGTCGTTGTTTCTAACAACACCGCACCCCGCTCTTGTAATTGATAATTCAGCGGCATACCTGTCAGATGTGCACCGACAACAGCAACAGGAATCGTTTCTATAGCTAAAGGAATAACAGGCGTAGGAACAGAGGCAACAAACGCTTTGCTGGTTGCGCCCAAATTAAAGGGCGTTAGTGCTTGCCAACGACGACCAAACTCGGCCAATTGGCCATCACACCATGCTGGCGCAATCACGGTAATGCCAAAAGGCAAACCGTCGGTACGTAAGCCCGCAGGCAAGGCCAACGCACAACCATCCAGTAAATTGACAAAATTGGTATAAGTGCCGAGTTGGCTGTTTAAGGTAATCGGATTGGCTAAGACGTCTTCGGTACGATAGATACTTGGTGCAGTCGGCACTAATAAAGCATCGACCTCATCATAAATAGCGGCAACTAGACGTTTGAATTCAGCTAATTGATATTGACCTTTAAAGGTATCAACCGCAGTTAAGCCTTTAGCACGTTCTACAATGCTCCGCACCACAGGATGAATCGCCTCAGGATGACTGGCCAACAATGCTTCTAGAGCAATATAACGCTCCGCCACCCATGCCCCGTCATACAACAAGGCAGCGACTTGATAAAAGGGCGTAAAATCTATTTTTTTGAAGCTTGCGCCTGTGGCGGAAAGTTTTTCTAAGGTCAGCTCAAAGGCGTGCGCGGCAACTTCATCACCAAACCAATGCAATTGTTCAGGAATTGCAAAAATTGGTTGTTTAGGCAATGCCCCTTGAACAATACCGATGGCGCGCGAATACGCATCTTGGGCATCAAAACCACTGGCAATACGGGTGATATATTCGGCATCGTCCACCGTTAACGCAAATACCGAGACACAATCTAAACTGCGGCAAGCAGGAAAAACGCCTGTGGTACTTAACCAACCACACGTCGGTTTTAGGCCAACGATATTATTTAAACCCGCAGGCACACGACCTGAACCTGCGGTATCCGTTCCCAAGGAAAACGGCACTAAACCACGCGCCACCACCACAGCCGAACCAGAGCTAGAGCCACCGCTAATAAAATCAGCATCAAAACTATTAGCTACCGCACCATAAGGAGAGCGAGTACCGACTAAGCCTGTGGCAAATTGGTCGAGATTGGTTTTACCAATAACAATTGCGCCCGCAGCCATTAATTTATCAATAACCGTCGCATGTTGAGTGGGTTGATAGCTAAATTCAGGACAAGCGCAGGTGGTCGCAAAACCTAAAACATCAATATTATCTTTCACGGCAAAGGGAATACCGTATAACGGCAATTGTGTCAAATCACCATTCATGCGCGCTAAACGTGTGGCTAACTGCTGCAAACTGGTTAATAAAGCATCCTTGCTCAACAAAGCAATCCATGCGTTATCATCCGTTGTTAATTGATTTAATAACGTCGTTAGCAACAATTCAGGTGTTGCTCCTTGACGATAGGCTTGTTGCCACTCTCCTAAAGTCCACGCTTGCGTCTGTAACATGTGCTTAAACTCTTTAGTATTCCCACTTGTATACAAGTTACAAAGCAGGAGTCATGCCAAGTTCTAGCAGCACATTAAAATAAAATATAAAAATCCTTAAAAATCATTAAGATAATTAGACGGTATCATTTTACTAAGGCTAGCCAGAAAGAGAAGATGTTATATCCATGCACAAAAATGACACAAAAAATAACAGAATAGCTGCACTAAAATGACATCAAGTCGGGAGGATGTGCATTTTTATAGTGCGCGACTTCTAGAAAAATCGGCGTTAAGGGATGTTAAAAAAGACAATAAAGAAGCCCTGCCAAAATTGCTAATAACGAATGGGATTGGCTCAAACAATTACAGCCTTTTGATACCCTTGCACTCCCCCCCTGCACTCTTTAGACTTAATACCCCAAACCGCTTCACTATCGTGATTGATTGCCCATGTCCAGAATATTTCCCGCCGACTCCGTAGGCTTAGTTACGCCTCAGCGCATGGAGGTCAACGAACCGTTGACGCTTGCTTGCGAGCGTGTTTTAGCGTCCTATACCTTGATGTATGAAACCTACGGCACGCTTAATGCTGACAAATCGAACGCGGTATTAATTTGTCACGCCTTGTCGGGGCATCATCATGCCGCAGGTTATCACCACGAAAACGACAGCAAAGCAGGTTGGTGGGACAACTGTATCGGCCCGAACAAAGCCATTGATACCAATCAATTTTTTGTTGTTGCCTTAAATAATTTAGGCGGCTGTCACGGTTCAAGTGGCCCCTCTTCATTCAACCCCGAAACAGGCCGCATTTATGGCCCAGACTTTCCTTTAGTGACCGTGCGCGATTGGGTGCAAGTGCAAGCGCGTCTTAGCGACTATTTAGGCATAGATTGTTGGGCGGCGATTGTCGGTGGTTCTTTAGGTGGGATGCAGGCTTTACAATGGGCGGTAGACTTTCCTGCCCGTTTGCGCAGCGCGGTAATTATTGCCAGCGCACCGAAATTATCGGCACAAAATATTGCTTTTAATGAAGTGGCGCGCCAGTCGATTTTATCTGACCCCGATTTTCATGGTGGCCGTTATAGCGAAATGGACACCATCCCCAAACGGGGTTTAATTTTGGCGCGCATGGTTGGCCATATTACTTATTTATCTGACGATGCCATGAAGCAAAAGTTTGGCCGTGATTTAAAGTCGGGTAAGTTTTTGTATGGTTACGATGTCGAGTTTCAGGTGGAATCCTATCTACGCCATCAAGGTGAAGTATTCTCACAAAACTTTGATGCTAATACTTATTTATTGATGACTAAAGCACTCGATTACTTCGACCCAGCACGCGAGTTTGACGACAATCTACAAGCTGCTTTAGCACGCGCTACCTGTCGCTTTTTAGTCATTTCCTTTACTACCGATTGGCGATTTGCCCCCGAACGCTCGCAAGAAATTGTCAATGCGCTGATGGCACAAGGCAAACAAGTCGCTTATGCCGACATTGATGCACCACAAGGCCACGACTCGTTTTTATTCCCCATTCCGCGTTATGTCACCTTGTTAAAAAACTTTATGAACAGCATTGATGGAGGCCGCCATGCGTCTTGATTTACGGCTCGCCGAACGCTGGATTAAACCACAATCACGGGTATTAGATTTGGGCTGTGGTGATGGTGAGTTATTGGCTCATTTGCGCGATAGCTTTGCAGTCAAAGGTTATGGTTTAGAGATTGATGAAGAAAAAATCAATGACTGCGTGGCGCGTGGCGTTAATGTGATTCAGCAAAACCTCAATATAGGCTTAGGCAACTTTGGCGATAACAGTTTTGACAGCGTGATTATGACTCAGGCGCTACAAGCCGTCGAAAAACCTGACCAACTGTTAAACGATATGTTGCGTGTCGGCAAACAAGCGATTATCACCTTTCCTAATTTTGCCCATTGGAAAACGCGTAGCTATTTGTTTTTTAAGGGACAAATGCCTGTTTCCGAAGCTCTACCTTATTCTTGGTATGACACACCGAATATTCATTTATGTACTTTTAGGGATTTTGAAGCCTTGTGCCAAAAGCTAGATATTAAAATCTTAAATCGCTTGGCGGTAGACGACGACCAACAAGGCAGTTTTTTGATGAAGTATTTACCCAATTTAATGGGTGAAGTGGCGATTTATCGGGTGAGTCGTTAGCTGACGACTCACTCAAAAACCAACACATCAATTACAGGCGGCATAGCAAAACGGAGTGGCAAACCCACCATACCTATGCCACTGGTGACAAACAACTGATTATGCCCAGCTAAAGGATACAGCCCGCGCTTATAACCATCACGAGTCATTAACGCCAAAATCTTTTCGGTCGCAATCGGCAAATTCACTTGGCCACCATGCGTATGCCCTGCCAACATCACAAAAGGTTGCGTCAGCTTGGGTAACTCATACAAACTATCGGGGTTATGCGTTAATAATAACAGCGGTTTATCTTGTATTTTTAAGGCCGCTAAACGCGCTGACCGCGTATCGGTCATTAATAAATCGCCAATACCCACTAAACGCACCTTGCCTAAATCAATGCTCTTTCCTTCAATCGGTTGCACATGATTCGCTATTAACGCCGCTTTTAACTCTTGCGCTAAAGGAGGGCCTGGCATTTCTTCGTCATGATTACCAGGAACAGAATAAATCGGATGTTTGAGTTGGCTAAAGGGTTTGAGTTGCTCGGCTAGATTGATATTTTTGGGCGGTTCGTAAGTCCAATCACCTGCAACTACCACCGCATCTACATCTAAGCTGTTGAGTTTATCGACTAAACGCTGCATACGCTCAGGGGTAGAATACAAGCCATAGTGCATATCGCTAATTAATGCGAGTTTCAGCGAATACCCCGAATGAATAGTGGTTTGTTTCACTATCAACATATTCGGCTCAATAAAGCGCGCATAAATACCTAATACTGCGCCAACAACCGCAATTAACATAAAACCCAAAGACACTTGCCTCTGCTTAAACCCCAAAACTACCCATACTAAAAAAAAAGGCATTAGCCAGCTTTGGTAATACAACATGGTTTTGACTAGAATTTCATCTTCATTGCTTGGCAATAAAACATTCGCTGCCTCTTGCCAAGCCAAACCCGCTAAAACCATTGCTAACAATAATAAAAAAATCAAACCATATAAGGACAAACGCTTCATACTACATTAACTCTGCTTGTCTAAGCCTGTTTTAGGCCAAATCTGCTACTATTGCGCCATTATAAACGCTCTATATCTTGCAACGGATTTTTTATGCAAAAACTCGTGATCGCCACAGGCAATCAAGGCAAGTTACACGAACTACAGACCTTACTCCAAGACTTGCCCGTTGAACTCATCACCCAAAAATCCTTAGGTATTAGTGATGCCGACGAAACAGGTTTAACTTTTGTCGAAAATGCCTTAATTAAAGCGCGTCATGCCGCCAGTATTTCGGGGTTGCCTGCTTTGGCCGATGATTCGGGGCTATGTGTCGATGTCATGAAGGGTGAACCAGGTATTTACTCCGCGCGTTATGCAGGTGCAGGCGCAAAAGACAGCACGAATAACGAAAAACTACTGCATGATTTATTGCCCTTTCGTGGTGAACAGCCTATCAAAGCGCAATTTGTTTGTGTTTTAGTCTTTTTACGCCACGCCAACGACCCTTTGCCCATCATTTGCCAAGGCATTTGGCACGGTGAAATTTTAGCCGCCAAACAAGGCGACCATGGCTTTGGTTATGATCCGTTATTTTGGTTGCCCGAGCGTGGTTGCAGCAGTGCCGAACTAGAGCCAAGCCTCAAAAATCAAATTAGCCACCGTGGTCAGGCGATGGCGCAACTGAAGGCGGCACTGGCCACCCTGTAAGCCCTAAACATCCTTTTCATCCTTAGTTAGCGTTCGTGTCCAGCGTCGGAGCGCGTCGGCAAAAGCGACTAACTGCACTGGCTTAGTAATATAGTCGTTCATGCCAGCCTGTAGGCAGCGCTCACGGTCGCCCTGCATCGCCTGTGCCGTCACTGCCACAATCGGCACCCGCGACTTGCTGTCGTTACGGTTGCGGATGATGCTGGACGCTTCAAAGCCATCCATTTCTGGCATTTCACAATCCATGAACACCAAGTCATAGGCCGCCTGCTCCACCATGGCGACCGCTTCTCGGCCATTGACGGCAATATCCACCTCGCAGCCCAAGTTCTTCAGCATTTTAGTCGCGACAATTTGGTTGACGACATTGTCTTCGACCAGCAATACCCGCGCGCTAAAACGCTGCACGGCGGCATGCTCGGGCGCACTCGCCTTCTTTTCCAGTTGGCGATGGCTGCCTAACACCTGATGATGCAGATGCGCTGACCAGACCTTGACTAGCGTTGACAACAGCTCGGACTGACGCGCTGGCTTGACCAGATAGGCTGCAAAACCGATATCCATCAGCCGGCCGATATCGCCACGATGACCAAGTGAGGTCAGCATCACCAGCACGATGTCGCGTAGCCGAGGGTCGGCCTTGATGATGGTGCCCAGCATCTCGCCATCCATGTCTGCCATTTGGCAGTCAACAACCGCGATCTGGTACGGGTCGCCAGCGGCATACGCCGAGCGCAGCACCTGCAAGGCCTCATCTGCCGACACGCAACTGCCGTTACGCATCTTCCAGCCCACAATCTGTTCGTGCAGCACCCGTCGGTTGATGGCATTGTCATCAACAATCAGCACTCGCAAGCCAGCCAAATCGGTATGAGACGGAATAACGTCAACTGGCTGCCCCGTCTGGCGCGGCAGGTTCAGGGTAAACCAAAATGTCGAGCCTTCGCCTTCGCGGCTCTGAGCGCCGATTTGTCCACCCATCAGTTCCACCAGTTGCTTGCTGATGGCCAGACCTAGGCCAGTGCCGCCATAACGGCGGGTGGTCGAGGTATCGGCTTGGGTGAACTTTTCAAATAGGTGGTTGAGCTTTTCTGGCGAAGTGCCAATACCGCTGTCCTCGACACTGATCCGCAGCGATACTTGATCCTCACTCTGAGCCAGCAACTCGATATTAATCAGCACCTGACCCTGTTCGGTAAATTTCAGGGCATTGCTGGTCAGATTGATGAGAATTTGGCGAATGCGACTCGGATCACCCATCAGATGACGCGGTACGCTGGGCGGATAACGGACAATGACATCAATATTCTTTGCCGCCGACTGCATCGCGATCATGCCCGTCACATCCTCCACCGTCAGCAGCAGGTCAAAGGATAGCGACTCGATGGTGAGCTTGCCCGCTTCAATTTTGGCAAAGTCAAGAATATCGTTAATCAGCGTCAGCAGCGTTTCACCGCTGACCCGCGCCAGTGTCGCCAGTTCGCGCTGCTCCTCGCTCAACTCACTGTTCAGCAACAGGCTGACTGTACCCAGCACGCCATTCATCGGCGTCCGGATTTCGTGGCTCATATTGGCCAGAAACTCGCTTTTGGCACGGCTAGCGGCATCGGCGGCATCCCGCGCTCGCTCCAAATCCCTCTCGACCTGCTTGCGCTCAGTGATATCGCGAACAATGCCGACAAACAGCTTGCTGTCGCTCAACTGCAACACGTTAATGGCCAGCTCCATCTCGAAGGCCGTACCATCCTTGCGCACGGCGGGTAGTTCGACGCCTTTACGGCCAATCACCCGCGTACTGCCTTCCTTCAAATAACGCTGCATACCCCCCATGTGCAGCGACGCCATCTCGGGCGGCATCAGCATCGTGATATTGTGGCCGACTACTTCTAGATAGTCGTAGCCAAAAATGGCCGTCGCTGCGGGGTTGAACGACTGGATAACGCCCTGCTCATCAATGGTGATAATGCCCTCGCCAATATTTTCGACCACGGCGCGGATTCGCTGTTCTTTTTGGGCAATGACCTGATGGGCTTCATGAGTGGCGTGTTCCGACATCATCAACTGCGTCGCCAGTGGCTTGACCAGCGAGCGCAGCAGCAGCAACCCACCCGCTATCAGCACCAGAATCAGCGGCAACACCTTCTGCAGCTGCAGAGCCACTGGACGGTATATTTCCGCCGCATCCTGCTTGATCACCATGCCTAAATGGGTGCCGCTTACTGGGGCAAAGGCGGCAATGACCTGATGATTGCGGTAGTCCAGCGCGGAGACGATGCCACTCTTGCCAGCCAGCGCCAGACTCATCGGTATCGGGTTGCCGTTAGAGGACAGCGGTGAAATATCGAACACTTTGGGATTACGGTGTTGCGGAAAGCAACGTAACTGGCCAGCCTGCGCTGGAACGCACATCGCTGTTTCACCAGTTTTGCCAAAGCCAGCGACAGCGAACAAAAGCCGAGTTAGGGCGGGCAATCGCTGCTCCAGCGTCAGCGTCGCCAACAGCCTACCCTGCGGGTCGCGGATCGGTGCCGAGGTTCTCAGCAGCAATTGGCCATCCCAAAGCAGTGTCGCTGGCAAGGCGGTATTCAGGGTCACGGCAATGGGCGCCTGCGTAGCGAACTGACCGACCTCGACTCGGTTGACGCCATCTGCCGATACCAGTGCCACGCCCTGATACTCGGGCGGCACGACACTAGCCAGTGTTTCATTAATAGCCGCCTGCGCCACCTTGTCACTAGATTTTCCGCTCAGCGTCAGGCTATGGCGGATGAGCACTGGCCGTCGAGCCATCGCCTG
>JBKJUH010000337.1:0-2948 GCA_046590075.1 Agitococcus sp. | reverse complement strand
TTTTAATGTAGATGTCGATATTGCAGGCACAGGTAGCTTTCAAGCCTTACCCTTAGGCAATGACCTTGCCATGACAATGGCAGCTAATTGGCCTCACCCCAGTTTTTATGGCGAGTCTTTACCCGCTAAACAATTAAATGCCAAAGACTTTAAAGCTGAATGGCAAAATACTTTTTTGAGCAACCGTAATACCCAATTATTAACCGCCTGTATGGACGCTAATAATGAAGCCTGTAGCCAGCTGCAACGTGCTTTTCAGCGTCAACCGTCGGTAGTAAATAACGTCTATGGTGCAGAGCCAGCAGCAAATACCGCAGTAGGGGGCTTTGGTGTCAATTTTATTCAAGCGGTCAATGTCTATTTAATGACCGAGCGCGCGATTAAATATGCTCTGTTATTTTTGGTGATTACCTTTGGCACATTTTTTCTGTTTGAAATTCTCAAGGGTTTAGCAATTCATCCGATGCAATACACCTTAGTTGGCGCGGCATTAGCGGTGTTTTATTTGTTATTGTTATCGTTTAGTGAGCATATTGCCTTTAAGCAGGCGTATGTAGTGGCCAGTGTTGCTTGTGTCTTGTTGATTACTTTTTACGTCAGTTATGTCTTAAAAAGTGTCTTACGTTCATTGGTGTTTGGTGTGGTGTTAATCACCATGTATGGCACATTGTTTGTGATACTACAGTCTGAAGATTTTACCTTAATCTTAGGCTCAATATTAGTATTCGCCTTACTTGCGGTGATGATGTTTTTGACCCGTCATGTCGACTGGTATCGTTTGAAAGTGTCGGAAGCTTAAACAAAAAAGCCCAGTTTTGTAAGGGAAACTGGGCTTTTTCTATGCGAGAAATAAAGGAAACTTATTTGCTATTCATCGCAGCCTGACTCGCTAACCATGCAGCAAACGCTTGACGCTCCTGCGGACTGGCGCGTAACCATAGGTCTTGCAACAACTGCACGTTACTATTCACCGTACTCGTTTTTTGGTCGTCGTTGCTCTGAAAGGCTTTACCGATGGTATCGACTAAAGACGCTTCGGCATAAGATTTAACGCTGATTGCTTGTTGAGCTGCACCTGTCGTTTTATCAATTAACTTAATATCAGGTTGTTTGGCAAACTCTTTCGCTGCATCGTAACGCTTGGGAGGCGTGACACTGAGTTGATAGCTTTTACCTGCTTCAGCCATAAAACGAATGGCCATCGGTTTTGATTTAAGAATGTCGTGCTCATCGGCAGTTAAATTAAACAACTGAGTGTAGCGCACACTTAAAACATGCTCACCAACACTGACGTATTGAATATGAGAGCGACCGCCAAAAAAATTACTATTCGCTTCTTGGCCGTCAATACTTAATACTTGTATCAGTTCAGGCACTTCGATGGATACTTTAGTATTAACAGCTTGTGCGCTAGCTTCTTTCGCCATACCAACGGTGGGAAGTGACATCACTAAGCCACAACCCACTAACAACACGGAACGAGATACATTAAGCAAAGTGAGATTTCCTAAAACGACGATAAGCTGCCAAGCCGCCTAAAGCAAATAACGAGAACCAACCTAAACTACCCGACGAATTAGAGGCTTCATCAGCACCTGCTTCATTGATAATAGTGACCGTTGCCGCGTTAGATGAAGCTTTATCAACGTCATACACGACATAAGTGAATTTGTCATCAAAAGGTGAGCCTGCATTTTTTACACGATACGTGATTTTGCCCCCGTAACATCTGTATTTGTTAGAGTCGTTATAATCAGGACAGTTGCCTGTTCTTTCGGCAATAATAGTGCCTAATGCGGGTTGAGAAGCCACTCGGATAAAAAAGCCATTACAACTCACATTGGTAGAGTCGGAGCATAAACTACCATAGATGCCGTCGTTTTTATCGCTATCATTCACCAGTAAATCTAGGGTCACTTCAGTCGCGCCACTCGCTAGCGTATAAGAGTCATCTCCAGCGATAGGAATTTTATTTACGGTTCTAAAGCGTACCTCACCCTCAGTTGAAAGATTGCCATTGCTGTCTGTGAATTTATATTTGCAAGAAACAGCTTGGTCTTCTGCAAGGGTTTGACCCTTGTTATCAAAACGTATCAACGGTCTATCATTGGTGCGTTGGATGATGCTGCAGTGATTGTTGGGGTTAACCGTTAACTGTATAAGGAAGTTCCCTGCATCATCTTCAGCAAATTTGCCTCGTGAACTTTCTGTTTCACTCGGTCTGTCATTGGCTAACACATCGGTTTCAGAAATGCGATTAGTCTCATTTTTGTTGTCCACGGTGATGGAACTGTCAAAAATAGCGATGGCAGTACGTCGTTCAACAGAGCCAGTATCACAAATGTCTGTTGACTTGAGCGGTGTTTCACTGCCTCGCTGATCGATATCACATAAGGTTTTAAATGCACGATTAAGAATGTATTTAGAGCTTAACTTGGGAAGATAAGTGTCTGTAACGCCACCATAATTAGCTAAAGGATGAAGCTCTGTTGCAAAGCTAGCACCTGCATTACTCGCATCATCCAAGTTAATGTCGGTTTTTGGGCTTAAGTCAGTGAGACTATAGTTAAAAGTGCAATTTTGAATCGTGTTATAACCGCCAACGGAGTTGCCGCCATTATAAGTGGTTTTACTGCCCGATTTTGCCGAACAACCAAAGTCATTAAAGGCAATGATTGATTGATTGAGTGCTATTGCCCCCAGTTGGCCATACACCAATGCTGGGGCAGTTTTATTTTCTACTAGGGTGCTACTTTTAATGTTGATTGAACTACTGCTATCCATGTCATCAACAAAATATAAAATCCCACCCGTGTTTTTGGCCGTGTTTTGGGCAATAGTGCTGGCGTTGACAGCTAAAGGGATTTGACCACAGCCATGAATAATACTGGTGGGATTTTATATTTTGTTGATGACATGGATAGCAGTAGTTCAATCAACATTAAAAG
>JBKJUH010000257.1:0-9435 GCA_046590075.1 Agitococcus sp. | reverse complement strand
TCCTGTAGAAACAGGCCACCACTGTAATGAAATTCGGGTTTACGCCGCCAAGCACACACCTCAAACAGCCAGTACAGCCGTCACTGACAAAGACCCTAATTTTGAAGACCATGACTTAGCCGTCCGCATGCGCGCCTATCTGTTGACCCATGTTGAGCAAGCCATTAGTGCCGAAGTTGCCGCGCAACATTTTCACATGAGTGTACGGACACTGCGCCGTCGCTTGGCGGATATTGGTATGAGTTTTAACGACATTCGCCTAGAAGTCCGAATGCACGCGGCAACACGCTATCTCAAAACATCCAATTTGAGTATTGCTCGCATTTCAGGCATGGTTGGTTATAGCGACCAAGCCAGCTTTAGCCGTGCGTATCAAAAATGGGGCGGTGAAACACCCGATGTCGTGCGTAAGAAACACCGACAAATGAACAAACGTGTCGAAGAACACGGCCAGCACGGACAATGACACTTGGGTAGCTATCAACATTCGGGTAAAATGCCTCGAAAATCCTACACCTACACCTACACTCACTGTATACTTTGAATAGGGAATGTTTCTCACCATGAAAAGTCTTTTCAATCAATTGATTGGCCAAGCACTATTACGCTGCTGCACACTCATCGCTGTATTATCAACATTACTAATCACTCCCGCTCAAGCTCAAACTTTTTGCGTATTTGATGTACTGGGTGTACAAGGGCCTTTTTATGGTGCCATGCGTGAATATTCGACCAGCGCGCGTAAATGGGGCGTAGGAATCAATCTAAAAGCCTATACCGATGAAGAAAAAGCCAGCGCGGACTTTAATGCAGGCTTGTGTGACATGGTGTCTATGACAGGTATTCGCACCCGCGACTTTAACTTATTTACCAGCAGCATCGAGGCCATTGGTGGCATCACTAACGATGCTGGAATGAAAAGTATTATCGAAAGTTTATCTCGCCCCGAAGCGGCTAAATTCATGAGCCAAGATGGTTATGAAGTGGCAGGAATTTTGCCCATAGGCGGCGTGTATTTATTTTTGAATGACCGTGCTATTAACTCGGTAGAAAAAATTAAAGGTAAAAAAATCGCCATTCTCGCTCACGACCTCGTGCAATTACGCCTAGCAGAGCGTTTGGGTTTTCAAGCGATGGCGGCCGACATTGGTGATTTTACCCTCAAATTTAATCAAGGCACAGCAGATATACTGCCAGCCCCTGCCATTGCTTATATGCCCTTAGAATTGTTCAAAGGTGTGGGTAACAAAGGCTTAGTGTTAAATATGCCGATTAGTTATTTAAGCCTACAAGTCTTATTAAAAGCCGATAAATTCCCTGCCACTTTTGGTCAACAGTCGCGCAGCTACTTTGCCAGTCAGTTTGATCGATTATTAAAACCCACTCTCGCCGCCGAACAAGAGATTTTATATTTCTTTCCTGCGCCCGATGGTGAATATGACAACTACCAAAACTTATTGCGTGAAGCGCGTGTCAGCATGACTAAAGAAGGCATTTACGATACCAAGATGATGGCACTGTTGAAAAAAATACGTTGTAAAAACGACACCATGCGCACCGAATGTACCGACGGTAAGGAATAATCACCATGAAAAAAGCACTCATCGTCTTAGCAGTCGCCGCACTTGCCAGCAACCTGAGTTATGCCGACCCGCTGTTAAACAAAAGCTCGGCCAATCGTTTTGTACAAGATTTTTATGCCGCCATTAAAAAACACGACCTGCAAAAACTGGACTTAATGATTGCCGACAATGCCAAAATCAAATTACATTTGGTGAGGATGGAGCAAACATTTAGCCTTAACAAAGCCGACTATTTGCAACAGATTAAAGCCAGTTGGCATTTTGCCACGCAAGAAAACTTCGACCTAAAAGAAGTCAATTACACGATGACACAAGAAGGAATATCAGGCACGCTCTCGCTCAAACTGAGTGAAAGCAAAGCCATTTTAGGCGAAAAACTGGTGCAAGAACAAACCATGGACATGGGTTTAGTGGTTACTGACGACAGAATTCAACTGTCAGAATTGCACACGAAAACGACCTTTTAGGCGATAACGATAATGCCCTTACTTCCTCATATCGAAATCAATCCCAATACGCCAGCCACCGCCACCGTCATTTGGTTGCATGGCTTAGGCGCGGATGGTAACGATTTTGCGCCGCTTGTGCCTGAGTTAAAACTGCCCAGCTCTTTAGCGATACGTTTTATATTTCCACACGCACCTGCCATTCCTGTGACCATTAACGGCGGTTACATCATGCCTGCGTGGTACGACATTTTAGCCATGAACTTAGAGCGCGAAATTGACGAAAAACAATTACTCGCCTCAAGTCAGGCGGTTAGCGCATTCATCGACCAAGAAATAGAACGCGGCATTGATAGTCGGCGCATTATTATCGCAGGCTTTTCGCAAGGTGGTGCAGTGGCCTATCATGCAGCATTAAGTTACCCCAAACCGTTAGGCGGTTTAATGGCGTTATCGACTTATTTTGCCACCCATAAAACCTTAGTACCGAATTCTGCGAATCAAAATTTAACCATTGCCATTTTTCATGGTGTTTATGACACTGTGGTCAGTGAAACTCTGGGCGGCCAAGCCTTGCAAGTGTTACGTGCCAAGGGCTTTAAGCCTGTGTATAAAAGCTATTTAATGGAACATGAAGTGTGTATGGAAGAAGTGAAGGATATTTCGGGCTGGTTGCAAGCGGTTTTGAAACGATAGCCTGCCTTGTACGCATTGTTTTCTACAGAGACCTCTTGCTTTGTTTTTTGTATTTGCAGGGATGCTGTGGTGCAACTGTTTGAGCCATGGATGGCGAGTTTTGCACCACGCTGGTTTTGCTTACTTTTGTCGAAACAAAAGTAAGGCCTGCGGCAGGCAACGGCAAAGCGAACTGGCGCAGACTCTCGAACACTGCCAGCACTTCGACTGACTTATCATCATTTCAAAACAACCTTGCCACCAATGCCGTCACCGCTGTTTCAACGCGCAAAATTCGCTCGCCCAACTCAACCGCCAGAAAACCTTGCTGCGCCAATAAATCTACTTCATAAGGAATAAATCCACCCTCACAGCCAATGGCTAACGTCACCGCTTGGGCTACCGCACGCGGGCAAGGCTGCTCGGCTATCGGATGTGCGACTAGACGCATGGTGTTGGCACTTAAACTGGCTAATCTATCTTCAACAAAAGGCTTAAAACGCTTTTCGAGTATGACTTCGGGTAAAACCGTATCGCGCGCTTGTTCTAAACCTAATATCAACTCTTGTTGAATGGCTTGAGGCTGCAAAAATGGACTATCCCAAAAGCTTTTTTCCACCCGATAACTATTCATCAACACCAAACGCTGCACGCCCATAGTCGCTACGGTTTGCAAAATGCGTTTTAACATTTTTGGGCGCGGCAAGGCTAATAATAAGGTCAACGGCAATTTAGCTGGTGGTGCTTGGGTGAGGGTAAAATTGAGCTGTAACTCATTTTGGTCTAGGCGAATAATTTCAGCTTCACCCATCAGTCCGTTGAGCATTCCCACACGCAAAGTTTGTCCAACCTGCGCTTGATGCACCGATAAAACATGTTGTAAACGACGGCCTGTTAGCACGGCTAGATTGGGTTGTGGGCAGTCTTGGGGAGTGAGGAGAATGAGGTTCATGGTGTCGGCTGACGACGCGCTATATCTTGCATAGTAGGCACTGTGCCAGACAAGGCGGCCAAGCGTTTAGCGGTTTGTACGTGAATAAAGGCTTTAATTGCTTCTTTAAATAAATCCGATTTGTCCATATTGGCATCTGCCAACGCTAATGCTTGTTGATAAAGCGCATCATCAATTGTCACTGTTGTTTTCATACTTACCTCATCAACTGTAGCATCAAATATTGTTTTAACAGCTCCGCCCTTAATTTAGGTAACTTAATCCACCGTCAACAAATCTATAAACATGATAGGCGTGAGACTTTGCTTGTTTTCGTCGGTGTCTAATAAAGTAAAGCCCTGATTTTGATAAAAATCGATAGCTTCTTGCTTGGCATCGGTAATTAAAAAACGACAACCAACACGTTCAGCAACTTCATCCTTTGCTAAAGCCAATGCCAAAGATACCAACACAACACCAATACCCTGCCCTCGAAAACGACTATCCGTTGCTAAACGTGCAATTTTAACCGCAGGCAAAGAGTCATAACGGTTCGCATAAGGACAATCATCTAACTCATAGCCTTGTCGAATATCAATTTCACTGGTTGTCAGCGTAATAAATCCTAAGATTTTTGGTGACACATCAAAGCTAACGGCAATATAGGTTTTCGCTACGCTCGCTTGTTGAAAGTCTATCGCTTGATTTCGTAAAAATGCTTTCAGTGCCTGAAAAGCCACATCACCTGTTTTGAACTGATTGACGGGGTCGGAGGGGAGCAATAATCGGATAAAATAATCTTCGCCTAAAATCATCTATTATGACTACACATTCGTTTGGTTTTTAAGCTGCTTCAACGCTTCACGGCCACGTTGTAAGGACTGTTTTGCCTCTTGCTTGGGCTTATCTTCGGCTAAATGACGCAAAAAACGCACAGCTTCTTGACCACTTAATTCTAAGCGTCCAAAAGTGCTGGTTTTAATGGCCATAATTTCCACCTCATTTATTAACGAAATGCTTTATTCACGCTAAGCATATTTTCGACATTGTAGATTATTCATTCAATAGTGAACAGGTTTTATTGTTTCAACAACCCATCCACTATCATCAAATGTTTCGCCAACGCCCCTTTATTAGCCGCGACAACACGCTGACCCGCCTGCCCTGCCTGTTGTTTTTGCTCAGGATGACCCAACCAATACAACACCACTTTGGCAATATCCGCACTGTTAGCCGCCTGTTTTAACGCACCTGCCTCTATTAACACATCAGTAATTTGCTGAAAATTAAACATCGTTAAACCTGTCACCATCGGCACAGCTAACGCCGCAGGCTCTAAAGGATTATGACCACCGACATTCACCAACGACCCACCAACAAAGGCAACATCGGCCAACGCTAACCATAACAACAATTCACCCATGCTATCCGCCAAAAACACCGATATTGTGGGGTCAACGTCTTGCTTTAGACTACGACGCGCCATCGAGAAATCATGTTTGGCAATTAGCTCAGCGACCTTATCAAAACGCTCAGGATGACGCGGCACTAACACTAACAAGGCTTTAGGAAAAGACGCTTGTATCAACTTAAATGCTTCTAAAATAATGGCATCTTCACCCTCATGGGTACTAGCCGCTACCCACATCTCCCGCCCTGCTAACTGCCACAAGGCTTTCAATTCCGCAGCCCGTTGCGGCAAATTATCGGGTAACGATAAATCAAACTTCAAACTACCCGTAACCTTGACAATGGCATGAGGCGCACCTAAAGCTAAAAAGCGTTCGGCGGTTGCGCTATCTTGTGCCGCGAGTGCCGACAAACTCTTTAACATCGGTGTGACTAAGGCGCGAATCTTGTCATATCCTGTGGCCGATTGTGCCGATAACCGTGCATTGGCTAATAACGAGGGAATCTGTTGCTCATGCAATTGCGCTAAAAAATTCGGCCATAATTCGGTTTCCATAATAATCACCAAACGCGGTTGGCAATGGTTAATAAAGCGCGTCATCGCCCATGAATAGTCATACGGCAGATAACATTGATGGACTTTATCGCCCCATAATGCTCGCGCTTGTTCTGCACCTGTCGCAGTGGTATTGGTAATAATTAAAGGATATTGTGGATAATCTTTTAATAAGGCATTGACTAAAGGTTGAGAGGCTAAAGTCTCCCCTAAAGACACGGCATGAATTAAAATGGCGTGCTTAGGCAGACCTTGATGGCCGCCAAAACGCTCGGCAATATTCTGTTTATAAGCAGGTGTGGTTCGACCACGCCAAAATAAGCGCAAATACACCAAAGGCAACAGAACATGCAATAATAAATTATAAAACCAGCGCGCCATATTGTTTTGCTCAGTTAGCAAGTCAGGACTTACGCATCGCACTGCGATTACGCGTTTTGTGAACATAAAGCCGCCTAAAGCGGCTGAAATGCGAACAAATAAGCGATAACCGCGTAAGTCCTAAAAGCGTATGATTCTACCGTTAATTTACCAAACAACGAATTTTTTATGGATACTGTCAACGTCGATTGCCTGATTTTTGGTGGTGGCATCACAGGATTATGGCTGCTTAATCGTTTACGCCAGCAAGGTTATAGTGCCATTTTATTAAATGATGGCGCTTTGGGTGGTTATCAAACTTTAAATAGCGCAGGTATGATTCATGGCGGTCTTAAATATGGACTGTCTGCTCTAAACCACGATGAACATTTAGACGATATGCCGACCTTATGGCAACAATGCTTACAAGGCACGGGCGAGATTGATTTATCGGCAGTACGGTTATTAGCACAAGAACAACATCTGTGGGCAGAACCCGATTTAACCGCACAAACGACATTATTTTTAGCCGCGCATTTATTAAAGGGCAAAGTCAGTAAAGTTGCCAAAGCCAGCTATCCCACTTTATTTAAGAATCTCTCCTTTAAGGGTGATGTCTATCAATTAGAGCATCCTGTGATTGACCCTGTTTCTTTAGTCGACGTCTTAGCCAAGCCGTACTTAAACGCTATTTACTCTGTACCTGCCGCCAATATTCATATTGAAACCAACGACAAACAACACAGCAAAGCGGTTTTTATTCATCAAGGTAAGACTCAATTACGAGTGCGGGCGCGACACGTCTTTTTTGCAGGCGGCGAAGGCAATAGCGAATTACTGCGTAAAATTGGCCTAATCACACCGATGATGACGATTAAGCCCGTCCATATGTTATGCCTACAACACGAACGCTTACCGACATTTTACGGCCATTGTTTAGGCGCGCATCGTAAATCACGCCTGACGATTAGCACACACCCCGTTAATGGCCAAAATATGTGGTATATCGGTGGCGAAGAAGCCGAAGACGGCACTGAACGTGATGAAAAGCTGCAAACTAGCACTATGCTCGATGAGTTAAAAACCTTATTACCGTGGCAAAGTTTGCAAGGTGCACGCTATAAAACCTTACTCATCAATCGTATTTATCCCCAAGAGCGACGTTTGCTCAGTACCGCTAAAGCCCATGTGCAATTTATTGGCAATAACGCTTTAGTATGGCCAACACGGCTAATTTTAGCCCCCAATGCCGCACATCAAGTGTTAAAGCACTTGCAACAAGACAAGGAACTACCGCAACATCCACAACCTGATGCCTTGCCTTTACATAAGCCTGTGCTGGGTCATCCTCTGTGGGAAAGATTTTTTAGTTAATCGCTTACCCCCACCCAACCTCCCCCTTAAAAAGCAGGGGGGAGGAGCAAAAGCACTTACTCCCTCTCCCTGTGGATGGATGGTGAGGGTGAGGGTAAACCAAGATTTAAAATGAATTTTATGAATAAAACCCCGTTTACATGGCAATTACTCAACCCCCGTTATTGGCCTTTTTGGCTAATCGTCTTGCCATTGATTTTTTGCTTATCCTTACTGCCTTGGTCTGTACAACGACGTTTAGGCACAGGTTTAGGGCTATTGATTTATCAGGTGATTGGCCAACGCCGACGCGATACCGAAACCAATATTCGCTTATGTTTTCCTGAAAAATCGGCGGCAGAACAATCAGCGATGACCAGAGAAGTATTTGTGCAAGGCGGCATTTCTTTATTAGAAACCGCGAACGCATGGTTTAAGCCCGTTTCTTACTATCAAAACAAAGTCACTATTCAGGGTTTAGAGCATTTACAAGCGGCACTCGCACAAGGTAAAGGCGTCTTGCTACTGGGCGCGCACTACAGTTTTGTGGATTTATGTGGATTGTTAGCGATTCTGTTTTTTCATGTCGATACGGTGTATCGACCACAAAATAATAAAGCCCTTGAATACATTATGGTGCGCTTACGACGACGCATTTATGACTACCAAATCGACCACGACAATATGCGCTTATTGATTAAAGCACTGAAAGAAAACCATGTCGTTTGGTACACCCCCGACCAAGATTTCGGCTTAAAACAAGGCGTATTTGCCCCGTTTTTTGGCGTACAAGCGGCGACTATTACCTCGCCACGACGTTTGCAAAAAATCAATCATTCTGCGGTGATGATGGTACATTTTCGCCGTCATGCCACCTTAGAACAGTATGAAATGTTGATTACACCGCCCCTTTTAAACTATCCCACGGATGATGCCGTTGCCGATGCTACGCGCATTAATCACGAGCTAGAAACGTTGATTCGTCGTTCGCCCACACAATATATGTGGTTTCATCGTCGTTTCAAAACCCGTCCTGACGGTGAAGCTATGCCTTACCCGAAAAAACGTCGTCACCTAAAAGAAGAGCAAGCCGAAGCTGCCGCCAAAGCCCAAGCATCCGACCAAGACTAATAGAGCCAAATCAACATGAAAAAACTCACTGTTATCCAAACCTTACCTGCACTCAATGCAGGGGGTGTTGAACGCGGCACGCTGGAAATTGGTCGTGCTTTAGTGGCGGCAGGTCATCGCTCGATTGTCATTTCTAGTGGCGGTCGTTTGGTACAGCAATTGGAAGATGAAGGCAGCGAGCATATTACCCTGCCCGTCCATCGCAAATCCCTCGCCAGTTTGTTGCAAGTCGGCGCATTGAGAAAAATACTTAGTGATATTCAACCCGATATTCTCCACGCCCGTTCGCGTGTGCCTGCATGGATTGCGTGGTTAGCTTGGCGTAAACTGCCTGCCCACTCTCGTCCACACTTTGTTACTACGGTACACGGCTTATATTCGGTCAATTTTTATAGTGCGATAATGACCAAAGGCGAACGCGTGATTGCCGTTTCACATACCGTTAAAGACTATATCCTAAAAAATTACCCTCAATGTGCCAGTGATAAAATCCAAGTCATTTATCGGGGTGTGAGTGCGGCTGAGTTTCCGCATGATTATCAACCCAGTGCCGCATGGCTGAATCAATGGCAAAAAGATTTTCCGCAATTAACAGGCAAAACGGTATTAACACTGCCAGGCCGCATTACCCGATGGAAAGGTCAAAGTGAGTTTATTGAGCTCATCGAACAATTGATCGCCCAAAATCTACCCGTTCATGGGGTGATGGTGGGCGGTGCGGAAGAAAAAAAACAAGCCTACTTAGCAGAACTCAAGCAATTAATTTCGGCCAAAGGACTCGACAAGCATGTGACGTTAACGGGACATCGTAGTGATATCCGCGATATTTTTAGCCAAAGTGATATTGTTTATTCGCTGTCCAACGACCCCGAGGCTTTTGGCCGTACCTCGCTGGAAGCCCTGTATATTGGCACACCTGTGATTGGCTGGAATCATGGTGGTGTTGGCGAAACACTGACAACTTGTTATCCGCAAGGTGCAGTGCCTTTC
>JBKJUH010000398.1:0-4227 GCA_046590075.1 Agitococcus sp. | reverse complement strand
TGTACGAGAATATGGCGCATTGGCGATTAACGGCTACAGGCTTGGCTATTACCGCTACCGACCTTAAAAATGCGCGCAAACAACAAGCAGCATGGCAAGCTTTAGAAGCACACGGCACACATGGCATTAGTGAAGATTTTTTACTGCACTTTGGTATTGAACGCGCCTCGTTATTAGCATTAGCCAAAAAAGGCTTGGCCGAAGAGTTTGGCGAAGTGGTCAATCAAATATCAAAACCACAACTTAACTATGCCGAAGTTGCGCTCCTCGCCAATGCCAATCAACTAACTGCTATTCATGCGATAACTAAACAGCTAGGCACATTCAAAACCTTATTATTAGATGGCGTAACAGGTAGCGGCAAAACCGAAGTTTATTTACAAAGCATTGCCAGTTGTTTGGCCAATCACCAGCAAACCCTTGTGTTAGTCCCCGAAATTGGCTTAACCCCACAAACCGTTGCGCGCTTTCGTGCGCGTTTTGCCGTTGAAACGGTAATGCTACATTCAGGATTAAGCGATAGAGAACGTCTGCGAGCATGGCGACGCGCGTATTTAGGTCATGCGGGAATTGTTATTGGTACACGTTCAACGATTTTTACGCCGATGCCACATTTAGGCTTAATTATTGTTGATGAAGAACATGATTTATCGTTCAAACAACAAGATGGCTTTAGATACAATGCCCGTGATTTAGCGGTGCGTCGAGGTCAACTCGCCCATTGTCCTGTGGTTTTAGGTTCGGCAACACCGAGTTTAGAAAGTTTAGCCAACGCCAAAGCCGAGCGTTATAGGCATTTATTTTTGCATGAACGCGCCGCTACGGTGACACCGTCCTCCATCAAATTAATTGATTTACGCAATCAAAAACTCAAAGAAGGCATAACTTCTGCCCTGCGTGATGCCATTGCTCAACGCTTAAAAGCACAGGAGCAAGTGCTGATATTTATCAATCGACGTGGTTTTGCCCCTGTATTGTTATGCCATGACTGCGGTTGGCAAGCTAAATGCCCACGTTGTGATGCGCGTACGACTTTACATCGCACTCCCTTGCGTTTGCATTGTCATCATTGTGGTTTTAGTCAAAGTCCACCGCGTCATTGTCCTGACTGTCAAAGTACCGAATTACGCGCTATTGGCGCAGGCACAGTGCGAATTGAAGAAACGCTACAAGAACTTTTTCCCAAAGTGCCAGTGCATCGGATTGACCGTGACAGTACTCGTCGCAAAGACAGTTGGCATAATTTATATGCGGATATTGAACTAGGCGAAGCGGCGATTTTAGTCGGCACACAAATGCTGGCTAAAGGTCATCACTTCCCCAATGTCACCTTAGTGGCATTGTTAGAAGCCGATAGCGGTTTGTTTGGCGCGGACTTTAGAGCCAGTGAGCGTGTCGCCCAGTTGATTACCCAAGTGGCAGGCCGCGCAGGTCGTGCCGAAAAAGCAGGTTTAGTGTTGATTCAAACCCATCAACCCGAACATCCGTTATTGATGCAGTTATTACAAACAGGCTATCGTGGTTTTGCCGAAGCCGCCCTACCCGAACGCCAAGCCATTGGTTTACCGCCTTATGGTTATTTAGCGTTATTACGCGCTGAATCGAACTATCCCGAAACGGCGTTAGAATTTTTGCATGCGGCGATTGCTTTAGGTAAGGGATTGGCGTTTGAACCTGAATATTGGGGGCCTGTACCTGCACCAATGGAAAAAAAGGCAGGCATTTTTCGCGCGCATTTGTTATTAAAAAGCAGTCAACGCCCTGCTTTGCAACGTTTTTTGACAGAATGGTTGGTATTAATCACGGCTATGCCTGAATCTAAAAAAGTACGATGGGGGATTGATGTTGACCCGCAGGAGATGGGGTGAGTTGAACGTTAAACTTCCCAATCCTCTAAACGTAGCTCAGTGATGCGCTCAAACTCTTTGGTATTATGTGTCACAACAATACAATCATGGGCTAACGCGATAGCTGCAATCTGCATATCATAAGCACCAATCAGTTGGCCTCTTTTTTCTAAATCAGCACGAATTTGTCCCAAAATTTTTGCTGCTTTGGCATCAAAACTCAACGGCCTAAATTGTTGAGATAGCTCATCAATCAAACTGACATTGGCCAACGGTCGCTGGCTTTTATACGCGCCATAATACAATTCTGACTTAACGACATCACACATGACTAATTGCTGTGGATGACAACGATGAAACCGTTGTTTTGCTAAAGAGTGCTGCGGATTGATAACTTTAATCCACACATTTGTATCGGGGAGCCACATTATTTCAACTCCAAACGCACAGTCAATGCCTCTTGCTCACCACGTTCCATCGGCTCACCCTGCCAACTGGATGTCAGCTTTTCAAACAAGCCAACAGGCCAATTGTACTCATCGACAGTGGCAGTCATCTCCTTACTAGACGGCATGGGTTCTACATCATCTAAGGGCAATAAAATCACCTCAACACGCTTTTGTTGAATACTGGTTGGAATACTTAATATAGGGGGCATTTTTTCATAAATCTGACGTATTGCTAAACTCATGTTTCTCTCCATCAAAATCAGAAGTCGTAGCCTGTTAGAATATCAGTAAACATCTCAAGCCGTTGCTTTAAACTATTTTTCACACGCATTAAAACTTGACCACATCGCCATATTGAAGGGTGGCAAATTTTTGTACAACGTGTGGCGGTTGTTTTTGTATTAAATGAATACAAATGTTGGCGTCTAACATATAGCGTATTACTTAGGACTTCCCTGCCAGTCACGTTCATTTTCGGGGTTAGACTCACGACAATCTTGCATAAAACCTTCAGGAAAAGCACTAAATGCCTGCATAATTTGTGCTAACGATTGTTTTTTAACAGGACGGATGACTAAAGCATCACCATGACGCTCTATTTCTACTTCTTGTACATCTGGCGCAAATTGAACATCTTTAGGAATGCGTACGGCTAAGGAATTACCACTTTTAAAAATACGGGTTAGCATAGTCACCTCTTACTTTTTGATGTATATACAGGATATACAAATTTTACAATAAAGCGAGGATTAAAAAACGGACAATAATATTGGTATCAATCGTTATCATGTTGTTTCCAAAGCGTTAAAACTCCCTCTTCAATGGCTTCATTCATTTCTTCAATAGTTTTAGCTGTTCCCTGATAGGCCAAACAACCTGCAACATCTTGTAAGTTTGTTTTAGTCGCTGTTGTTTTAGGTTTTAATAAAATACCTTGTGGCGTCAACTCAATTTCTAATTCTTGTCCTATATTTAAATGATAGGCATCGCAAATGGTTTTAGGAATCACAACGTGTCTTTGATGCGTTAAATGGGTGGTTTGCATATTTGCTCTCCTGTTTGTGCCTTAATATAACGCATTATGGGTTTTCTTGGTCAAACCACACTATGCTTGCTGCCACAAATAAGGAATGGGTAAGCTGTGGCTTTAGCCCAGCAAATAGTTAAAATCCATTTATAATCAGTAAGCTGGGCAAAATGCCCAGCCTACTCTACTATGCAGTCTTGTTTTGATGCTTAAAAAGGAACGTCATCAAAAGGCACGGTGTATTTGACTTTTGGTGGTTCAATCCTTTCTTGATGGTTGGGGTTTTTGGGGGCTATGCTAGGCTCGGCTTGATGCGTTTCACGCCGCTCAGAAACAAACTCAAAGCTTGCTAATGTGGCATTTAGATAGGTTTTTCCGCCGTATTCTTCGGTGTGAATATCATCGGCACGAATAACGATTTGCTTGCCTTTGGTTAGATACTCAACCATTTTGGAGCTTCTGTCGCCCCACATCGTCAGGTTTAAAAACTGCCCCTTCTTTTTATCACCATATCCCACATCATAAACTACTGAAACAGACAGGCATTGTTGATTGCCCACATGCCTTAGTTCTGCATCTTTTGTCAGACGCACTAATTTAATAAACATCATATTCCCCTACGTTGGCAGCATCCCTAGCTGATTAGTCCTAAGTTGTTTCGCTTTTGCGCAATTGCTTGGATTTTTTAGTCCACTAGCAATCTGCCAATACTATCTACTTTGAGGCATTTGCAATAGTGTTTTATTAGTGAGTTTACGACTCAGCAGGGCAATCATTTTGATGGAGTTTCGAGGTTTACAGGCTGAATCTCCTTCGTATGGCGTACGAGAAAATGCTACTTCAAAGTACTGTTGATTTTTAGGGGTGATTACCATTACACGATCTACGCTTGCTCTTTTTAGGT
>JBKJUH010000376.1:0-8640 GCA_046590075.1 Agitococcus sp. | reverse complement strand
CACAATATAGGCTAATGGGATGCCTTGTTGCAGTTGCGCCAACTCCTTTTGAAATTGGGCAAGTTGTTCAGGATTCGGTTGATAATCTGGCCATGTGCGTAAATACAACGGTGTTTTGCCAATGGCACGCGCAAGTAGGATATCTATTTCTAGGCGTGCGTCGTCGTGGCTAAAACGCAGCAAAGCCGTCTGCTGTAATTGTTTTAGCGTCAATGTGGTCAATTAATTATCATCCGTTGCTAACGAAGCCAATTGATCGGCTTGATGCTCGCGGGCTAATGACGACAATAACTCCGTCAAATCACCTTCCATAATGGCATCTAAACGATACAGTGTCAGATTAATACGATGGTCAGTCACACGGCCTTGCGAGAAATTATAGGTACGAATGCGCTCCGAACGGTCGCCAGAGCCGACTAAATCACGACGCATGGTTGTGGTTGCTAAATGTTGGGCATCCCGTTGTTGCGAGTCTAATTTAGCTGCTAACCATGCCATCGCTTTAGCACGATTCTTATGCTGCGAGCGTTCTTCTTGGCAAGAAACAACAATACCAGTAGGAATATGAGTAATACGAATCGCGGAATCGGTTTTGTTAATGTGCTGACCCCCTGCACCACTGGCTCGATAAGTATCCACCCTTAAATCAGCAGGATTAATATCAATCGCCGCTTGTTCTTCGGGTTCTGGCATCACCGCCACCGTACAGGCGGAAGTGTGTACTCGGCCTTGTGCTTCGGTTGCAGGTACTCGTTGCACCCGATGTGCGCCCGATTCAAATTTTAATGTGCCATACACACCTTCACCAATAACGCGACTAATCACTTCTTTGTAGCCACCATGCTCACCGTCACTACAGGAAATAACTTCCACCTGCCAACCTTGACGCTCAGCAAAACGCGAATACATACGGAATAAATCACCTGCAAAAATGGCTGCTTCATCGCCACCCGTGCCTGCGCGCACTTCTAAAAAAACAGGGCACGTATCATTTGGGTCTTTAGGAATCATCAAAATATTAAGCTGTTCCGTCAACTCGGCAATACGCTCTTGAGCGGCATGAATTTCTTCTTCAGCAATATCTTTAAATTCAGGGTCACTTTTCAGCTCTTGAGCAGTCACAATATCGGCTTCGCTTTGACAGAAGGCGTGCCAAATTTCCACCAACTCCCCTAATTCAGCATGCTCACGCGATAATTTACGAAATTTATCGTTATCGCTAATCACACCACTATCGGACAACAAAGCGGTGATTTCTTCATGGCGTTCGGCAAATTGCTCTAAACGGGCGCGTATCGACGCTTTCATTCATTTTCCTCAGAATTGAACCGTATGCACTTAGGGCATTAGTCCTCAAGTTGTATGCCTAATAAATCGGCAGACCACGCTAATTTTTGATGCTGATTAGTCGCTGCTGCCTCTTTTAATTGCACACACGGCGTGTGCATTAACTTATTGGTTAAATTACGTGTTAATCGCTCTAATACATCATGGGGACTCAAACCTTGTGCTAACCATTGTTGTGCTTTCATCATTTCTGTTTGCCGAACGTGTTCGACCTGTTGCCGATATGCCAATACTAAACCTGTGGCTGCTTGCGCCCGTTGCTCTTGTAAAAACTGAGCTGCACATTGTTGAATTAACAACTCAGCTTCATTGGCCGCTTGCTGACGCGCACGGCGATTTTCTTCAATGGTATTTTCCAAATCATCAACGGTATACAGATAAATATCTTCTAACTCATTGACTTCGGGTTCAATATCACGCGGCACAGCAATATCGACCATAAACATCGGTTGATAACGACGCTTTTTTAACGCTCGCTCAACCATACCTTTACCAATAATCGGTAATTGGCTACCTGTACAACTAATGACAATATCCGCTTGATGCAGCACTTCCGCCAAATCTGACAACAATACCGTGTTTGCGCCACCTAATTCAGCCGCCAATGTTTCGGCGCGCTCTAGGTTGCGATTGGCAATAGTAATATGTTGCACACCTTGTTCTTTTAAATGTTTAGCCACCAAGCTAATCATTTCCCCCGCACCGACTAATAACGCCCGAGCCTGCTGAAAATCGGTAAAAATTTGACGGGCTAATTGTACCGCTGCAAAACCAATAGAAACGGCATTCGCACCAATGGCGGTATCAGTACGCACACGTTTAACGGCAGAAAATGTTTGCTGAAAAACACGGTCAAGCTTTTGGCCTACGGTGCCTGCTTGTAGCGCATGCTGATAAGCGACTTTCACTTGGCCAAAAATTTGCGGCTCACCGAGCACCATTGAATCTAAACCCGAAGCCACACGCATCAAATGGCGCAATGCTTCTTGTTCTTCATAACAATAGATTGAAGCCTGTAATTCACTGAGCGGCAACTGGCGTTGTTGGCTTAACCAATCAATAATCGCGTGTTTATTATCACTCCAACCATAAAATTCCGTCCGATTACAGGTCGATAAAATCGCTAATTCAGACACACCTGTACTCGCGCAAGCAGATTGCAAGGCAAGTGCTAACGACTCTGGCAAAAACGCGACTTTTTCGCGTAAATCCACAGAAGCAGTTTTATGATTGATACCAAGCGCGATAAAACCCATAAACGGGAACAACGACTATAGAGCTGGGGGTGATATTGTGCGCGATAGCACAGTTTTTTTCAAATAAACATCATCAGTTGAGGACTTACGCGGTTATCGCTTATGAATTCATATTTCAGTCGCTTTAGGCGGCTTTATCTTCATAAAACGCGCTAATCGCGATGCGTAAGTCCTGAGTTCCATTCACGCAAATACACTCGACAGCCAGCAAAGAGCTTGCAACACTTCACAAAACCAATACTCACTCTGTGTTACTTTAGGGTTATTGGCTTTTGGCTGCCAAACACGTGAGCGTTTACCTCTCTACTTTTAAGAGTTTTTGACTATTATGCCGCTTTTATTCCGTCGTTCTCTTGTTGGCTTGGCTGTCTTGGCCATTGTTTCTACGGCTCAAGCCACGGCAGTGACGGCTACTGTTGCGCCCACTTTTTCTTATAATACCTTGTATAGTTTGTTATTGTCGGAACTTGCCTTAGTCCGAAATCAAGTGCCACTGGCACTCACGGAGTACGCTCAGCAAGCGCAAGACACCCAAGACAATGCTGTCATTGAACGTGCATTACAAATTGCCAACTACTCACAAGACAGCAAAACGGGATTAACACTGGCCAAGGAATGGACAACCATCAACCCCGACAACAGCAAAGCGTTTTATCAACTGGCGTATCATGCACTCCGACAACAACAATATGACCAAGCCATTCATGCCATCGACAAGCTGCTTGTACTAGAACCCGAAGCCGAACTCGAAGCGTTATTTTTAGGTGCTTACCCTGCCAATGCTGACAGTCGCAAACAGTTACTAGCTGCATTGGCTAATTTAGAAAGTAGTTATCCCAATAACGGCCACTTGTTATTTGCTCATGGTTTACTGGTGGGTGAAAATGGTGATTATCCACTGGCGTTAAGCTATATAGAAAAAGCCCATGCCATCTATCCTAAGAGTGTGCCAATTATTTTATTAGAGGCACGTCTACTCGCCCTCAGTAAACAAGAGAAAAAAGCAGTCAGCTTACTTGAAGCTGCCATAGCGAATAATCCGAAAAGCCAACAACTTAACTTGCATTATGTGCGCGCACTTATCGCCGTTAAAGACTATCAGACTGCCGAAATCAAACTCACGCAATTGCTAAAAATCACACCCAACAATACCGAAATGTTGTTAATGCAGGCATTATTAGCCTATGACAACAAACATGACGACATTGCCATTAACAGCTTCAATCGCCTTATTAGTTTAGGTATTAACGAAGAAGAAGCGCATTTTTACCTCGCCCTGATGGCTAAAAGGCAACATAAAAATAGCGAAGCCGAACAACATTTCTCCGTCATTGCTGATGGTGACCGTTTTTTAAGTGCGCAAATTGAACTAGCGACCTTAAAAATCAACAGTAATCGTTTGGGTCAAGCACGCCAACAATTGAGTGAATCTAGACAACAACATCCTGAACTTGCCAATACTTTGTATGCCGTCGAAATTGAATTATTAAATAGCAATCAAGGGGAAGAAGCCGCCTATCTTCTGGTGTTAGAAGCACTCAAACAATTCCCAAATGACAATTTATTGCTATTTAGTCGCGCTTTAATGGCCGATAAACGTCAAGAATTGGCACAATTCGAGTTAGATATGCGAGAATTGCTGCGCCGTGAACCCAACAACCCTAGTTACATGAACGCGTTTGGCTACACTCTCGCCGATAAAACGGATCGTTTAGCCGAAGCCGAGCCCTATTTGCGCCGTGCATTCAAGTTAAAACCGAATGATCCCGCTATTATCGACAGTATTGCGTGGTTGTTATACAAACAAGGGCATTTATTTGAAGCATTATCGTATATTAAGCAAGCCTTTACTGCGTCCAACCATGATGAAGAAGTTGGCATGCATTTAGCAGAGATTTTATGGGTCAGTGGTTACAAGGCAGAGGCCAAAAAAACGTGGCAGCTTCTGCTCAGTAAAAAACCCAACAGTGAACCCGTGTTAAAACACCGCGCCCTATGGGAGAAATAAAGCGTGAGAATTTATTGTACCGCAGCAACTTTACTGATTTTAAGTGGCTGCGCCAGTCAATCTGCCGTCTTGGCCTTTGAAAAGCCCTATCAAATTCCAACCCCTGTTGTTGAGGCACCCGTTGCTGAATTTGAAATTCAAGAGGACGTTGACACAGCAACCTTCCCCATTGCCATTGCGCCTAGCACATGGAAAGCAACGGGTAAATTTTCAGTTAAAATACTCGATACTGAAGGCCAACGCAGGGGTGGTAGTGCTTATTTTATATGGCAACAAGATGCCGATGGTTATCGAATTACGCTCACTGGCCCACTGGGGCAAGGTCGAACCGACATTCTGAGCACCGACAAAGGCGTTATTTTAGAAAGTGCCAAAGTAGGCCATCTGGAGTCCGACAGTCCAGAAACCTTATTTGAACAAGCTTTTGGTTGGACAGCACCTGTTTCTTACCTTAAAAGTTGGCTTGAAGGTAAATCGGCAACAGCCACAGCCTATACAGTGCATGCTGAGAACGGCAGCTTAGAAATTTCCAGAGAAGGCGTTTGGCAAGCCGACTTCAAAAATTATCGTTATGTCGATACGGAATATTTGCCACAAAAAGTCATTATTACTGGACCCAGCATATCCATGACGGTGCTGATTAGCGAGTGGAAGAAAACGCTTTGATGAAGTCGATGAGCCTACCATCGCCCGCTAAATTGAACCTATTTTTACACATTACAGGTCAACGGGCTGATGGTTACCATAATCTACAAACGATATTTCAGCTGTTAGATTATGGCGATACCCTGCACTTCTCTTTACGCTACGACTGTACCTTAACGCTTACGCCGGAAATCGCAGGCGTTCGCCACGAGCACAACCTGATTATCAAAGCCGCTCTCGCCTTACAACAAGCCAGTTCTTGTATTTTAGGTGCAGATATTCAACTCGAAAAAATTCTGCCGATGGGTGGCGGTATGGGCGGTGGCTCGTCCAATGCCGCGACTACCCTGCTCGCATTAAATTTTTTATGGGGTCTTAACTGGCCATTAGCTAAACTCGCCCAATTGGGATTGACACTTGGCGCAGATGTTCCCATTTTTATTTATGGCCATTCGGCATGGGCAGAAGGTGTAGGCGACATCATCACCCCGCTTGATTTGCCTGAAAATGCTTACTTAGTACTCAAACCTGATTGCGAAGTAAGCACTCGTGAGATTTTTGCACATTCGTCGTTGACAAGAAACAGTTCCGCCATTACAGTAGCGGCCTCCGAAGCGCAGGGTGGTCGAAATGACTGCGAAAGTGTCGTTACTGAACTTTATCCTGCTGTTAGGAATGCTTTGTCTTGGTTGAGACAGTACGGTGAAGCCAAACTAACAGGAACAGGTTCTTGTGTGTTTCTTCCCTGTGATACGCGAGAGCAAGCTCAAGCACTGTTAAGGGTTTGTCCCTTTCAAGGATTTGTTGCTCAAGCACATAATGTATCACCGACTCATCAAGCATTAAGGCTTATCAAAGAAAGCGACGAGTAAGTCGCAACGCTCTAGGGGTGTCGCCAAGCGGTAAGGCAGCGGGTTTTGATCCCGCCATGCGTAGGTTCGAATCCTGCCACCCCTGCCATCTTCTATAAGTGTAAAGAATCATGCCCAATCTGGTCGTCTTTACTGGCAATGCCAATCCCCAACTTGCAAAAAAAGTCGTTGATCATTTACACATTCCCTTAGGTGCTGCTCAAGTTAATCGTTTTTCTGACGGTGAAATTTCGGTAGAAATTAATGAGAACGTACGTGGCAAAGATGTTTTTATTATTCAATCGACGTGTGCGCCCACCAATGACAATCTCATGGAATTGATTGTCATGGCCGATGCCTTACGTCGGGCAAGTGCAGGTCGTATTACTGCCGTTATTCCCTACTTTGGTTATGCGCGTCAAGATCGTCGTCCGCGCTCTGCGCGTGTGCCGATTACCGCGAAAGTCATTGCCGATATGATTACCTCAGTAGGCATTGACCGCGTACTGACCATCGACTTACACGCTGACCAAATTCAAGGTTTTTTTGATATTCCTGTTGATAACATCTATGGCTCGCCTGTGTTATTGACCGATTTACAAAAACAACCTTTTGATAACTTAATGATTGTTTCCCCTGACGTTGGCGGTGTTGTCCGTGCGCGTGCCGTGGCCAAACAATTAGGCGAAGTCGATTTAGCGATTATTGACAAACGTCGTGCTAAAGCCAACGAGTCGCAAGTCATGCACATTATTGGCGAAGTGGCAGGCCGTGACTGTGTCATTGTTGATGATATGGTGGATACTGCGGGTACCTTATGCAAAGCAGCGACCGCCTTAAAACAACATGGTGCGCGTCGAGTAGTGGCTTATTGTACTCACCCTGTTTTGTCGGGTGCAGCCATTCAAAATATTATCAATTCTGAGATGGACGAACTGGTGGTCACAGACACGATTCCGCTGTCTGCGGAAGCCATTGCCAGTGGCAAAATTCGTCAACTGTCGTTGTCACCACTGTTAGCCGAAACCGTTCGTCGTATTAATAATGAAGAATCTATCAGCGCGATGTTTGACTTGTTCTAGTCGTGCTGGTTTCAGATGGGCGGTGTGTTGCCGCCCGTTAATCCTCAGTATTTGGTCGCAAAATACTGAACTTTTGGAGACATCTTATGTCCGTAACATTTAGCCTAACAGGCACAAGCCGCACTGACGAAGGGAAAGGTGCGAGCCGCCGCCTTCGCCATGCACAACAAATGCCTGCTGTTATCTACGGTGCAGCTAAACCTGCACAATCCATCACTTTGCCCTTCAAAGACATGGTTAAAGCCTTGGAAAGCGAAGCGTTTTATTCCCACATTTTGACTTTGACCATTGATGGTGAAACTCAACAAGTGGTATTAAAAGCGTTGCAACGTCACCCTGTCAAAAATGCGCCGTTACACGCTGACTTTTTGCGTGTTGATGCAGAGCATAAAATCACCATGCGTGTACCTATCCACTATATCAATCTTGATACCTGTGTAGGCGTTAAAGCGGAAGGTGGTTCTATTGCTATTATGTCTACAGATGTTGAAATTGCCTGTTTCCCTAAAGACTTACCTGAGTTCTTGTCGGTAGATATGGGCGCGTTGAGCATTGGTATCACCTTGCATTTGTCCGATATCAAATTACCTGAAGGTGTTGAGATTCCTCAACTTACTCAAGGTCATGATTACGACCAACCGATTGCCAACGTTTACAAACCCGCAACAGCGGAATAAACATGACGAGTTTGCAGTTAATTGTTGGCTTGGGCAATCCTGGCTTAGAATACGCGCAAACTCGACATAATGCGGGTGTGTGGTTTGTCGCTGCTTTAGCGGCCGAACATAACATCCGCCTTAATCTTGATAGTAAATACGCTGGCTTAGTCGGTCGCGGTACGATTAACGGCCAAGAAATCCGTCTACTCATTCCCACCACGTTTATGAATCGCTCTGGCCACTCAGTTAGTGCTTTAGCTAATTTCTTCAAAATTCCCTTAGATGCTATTTTAGTTGCCCACGACGAACTAGATTTGCCTGTGGGCAGTATTCGCCTAAAAACAGGTGGCGGTCATGGTGGTCATAATGGCTTACGTGACATTATTAGCTGCTCGGGTAATCAAAATAACTTCCATCGTTTACGCATTGGTATTGGCCACCCTGGTGATGCCAAATTAGTGTCTAATTTTGTGCTTAACAAAGCACCACAAGCCGAACAAGAAAAAATAGAATTGGCTATTATGGCGGCGGTCAAAGTATCGGCTCAGATGGTTGATGGCAATTTGGCGAAGGCTATGAATCAGTTGAATGGGTTTAAGGCTTAAATATACTGCGCTAACGCGCCAACCACCATTTACAGTTCGCACTGATTATCAGTTTAATAACCTTCAAAGTGTGGTTGACAAACTGTTTGTGCAAGTTCGGTTTGCCGCTGCCTGCCGCAGGCCTCACTTTTGTTTCGACAAAAGTAAGCAAAACCAGCGTGGCGCAATCGTCTATACAGTTTGTTAC
>JBKJUH010000178.1:0-5013 GCA_046590075.1 Agitococcus sp. | reverse complement strand
TTTGGTGGTAGGGGCGCAACGCTTGCGCCCTGTTTTGCTTATCGGGCGCGAGCATCGCGCCCCTACGCGGAACTCTGTACCTCTCTAAAAACTTGTGTGCATACGCTAGCCCGCTAGGAGAGCGGGATTTCCCCCATAAAAAAACGCCGCTTTTCAGCGGCGTTTTTTAACATCCAAACTAAACTATTAAATTAATAGTTTAAATCTTGGTCATCGCCTTGGTCATCATAAGGATAACCCCCACCCATTGTGCCACTGGTCATTGGGCCGATAGGTGTCGTTGGCACGCCAACTGGACGTGGATTGCGTGACGGTACAACGGTTGAAATCGCGTGTTTGTAAACCATTTGGCTGACAGTGTTTTTTAACAACACCACATATTGGTCAAACGATTCAATTTGTCCTTGTAATTTAATACCGTTAACCAAAAAAATGGACACAGGAATACGTTCTTTACGCAACGCATTCAAAAACGGGTCTTGTAGGGTTTGCCCTTTAGACATGATGTTATACTCCTCTGCCAAATTAGCAGACTTAATGAAAAGTGTTTTCAGTGCAATAAAAAATAGTAATGCAAAATAAGGCTAGCCATTACCAGTGCTTAATCTGCGACTATTTACGAAATTATTCAAGTGTTCTTGTAGGACAATCCAAACATCTTCTGCATCCATTTGCAGAACATCGTCATTTAAGCTGCGTAACCACGTATGTTGACGTTTTGCTAACTGGCGAGTAGCAACAATTCCTCGATAACGCATTTCTTTTTCGTCGTACAAACCATCTAAATATTCCCACACTTGGCGATAACCTACCGAGCGAATCGCAGGTAATTCTAAATGTAAATCGACTCTGGCTTTGAGCGCACGCACTTCATCGACAAAACCCTTAGCCAACATGCTATCGAAACGCTTTTCAATACGTTCATGTAACACACTGCGCTCTTTAGGCAACAACGCCACTTCTAATAAACGATAGGGTATAGACTGAGCCACTTGCGATTGATGCAAGGATGATAAGGTCTGTCCTGTTAAATAATACACTTCTAAAGCACGTTGCAAACGCTGTGAGTCGTTAGGCGTTAAGCGCGCCGCCGTCATTGGATCAACTGCGGCAAGTTTTTGATGGATAGACGGCCAGCCATACGTCTGCGCCTCCAATGAAATTTGAGCACGAATTGCCTCATTGGCTTCAGGTAAATTTGCCAAACCTTCTTTAAGTACCTTAAAATACATCATCGTACCGCCCACCAACAACGGAATCCGTCCCCTACGGGTGATGTCCGCCATTTCTCGTAACGCATCTAGCCGAAAATCGGCAGCGGAATACGGCTGGGCTGGGTCACGAATATCAATCAAACGATGAGGCGCTAAAGCTAATTCCGCAGCACTGGGTTTTGCTGTGCCAATATCTAAACCGCAATAAACCATACTCGAATCAACAGAAATAATATCAATGGGATACTCTTGTGCTAGACGAATCGCTACATCGGTTTTACCGCTTGCCGTTGGCCCCATCAAAAAAATAGCAGGAGGCAATGCCAAAGACTGACTCATAACATTTATATCAAAAAAATTAGTGGGATATTTTAAGTCAGAGCCGCGCATAACCCAAGTGTTCTATTTCTAATCGACTATTTTTCAGTTAAGCTGTTTTTAAACTATTTAACTGTGTTGGTGGTCTAAAAATGAGCCATTTTTGCAGATTTGCTAATGTTTGCTCACTTTACAGATTGCCGTAACGCCTAACACCCATTAGAGTAAGTCATACTCTATACAACAACATTAAACATGTAGGGAACATCTCTCAATGGCTATTTTGCGTACCACTTATCGGCTTGGCATTTTGTCGATGGCACTTCTGAGTGCTGCTTGCTCCCCTAACCGCATGATTGGCAATCAAGTTAATCATTACTCTGTCGAATACGTCTTACCCATCGTCATGAAAACCGACGACATTCCCATGATATGTCATGCCAACGAAACCAACACGCCACTATTAATGTCGTTTAGCCAGTTTGGTGTTGACGTTAATATGTTATTAGCCTTTGGTTATTCAGGTGCGGCTGCCTGTACGTCTATTGAGGCACACGAAAAAGAATTGTGGTCGATGCAAGCCGAAAAACAAGGCTTAATTTATATGGCGCAAGATGCGCGGATTGCCCAAAAATTATTGAATAGAGATACAGGTAGACGCCAAGTAAAAGCTTACAATCACACAGCCGAATATTTTAAGCTCAATCACAAATATGATATTGGCGAAGGCAAATGCCCACGCTTCAAAAATGATAATGAACAACTACTGTTAGTTATAGGCGCAACTTCTGCCCTTCAAGCCTTAAAAAATGATATCTCCTCGGGTCGTTTAATCGACCTTGATATGTCTATACCTGCCAAAGTGGGTCGGGCAATGAGCTGCCTTGATAGCGAAAAATGGTGGGGTCTACCGCAAGCGATTCAGGCGGGTTTAACGATTATTCTGCCTAAAGATGCCAAAGAAGAAGCCGAAGGCTGGAAAAAGTTACAGGACGCTACCGACATTGGCCTACAAACAGGTATTCGCTTAAGCCATGCCACTTATGCCAGCATTGCTAATTTGAAAGGCAAAGAGGACTATCTGCGTGACGCGCTCAAGCGTTATGAGTCTATCCCTGTACCTGTACTCAATACTCAATATGCCCTACTCAATGAAATGGCAACATTGCAAATCCGACACATTGCCGACCTTTATTGGATGAAATACGAAAGCCGCCGTGCGCCTACCGAAAACATCAGTAAGTTTTGGGATGAGAAAGAAAAACCTTCTCAGGCTGTTAATCAAATTTTGGATGACTTATAACGGGATGGAATAGAGAAAAGCCGAACAACTCGTCTTTTCTCTCCTTCTGTATAAAATACATCACTATAAAAAATAAAGAGACTACCGTAATGAATTGCCCGCGACTTCTTTTTCGAGCCACCGTTTTGACAATGGCTATCTTGAGTACCGCTTGTTCACCGAACCGCATGATTGGCAATCAACTACGCAGTTACACCATTGAACACGCCCTGCCTGTCATTCTTAAATCGGATGACGTTCCTGTGATTTGTCATGCCAACGAAGGCATGGGGCCACTGGTGATGTCATTTACCCAGTTTGGTGTCGAAACAGACTTGATGTTAGCCTTTGGCTTAGCAGGAGCATCCATTTGCACCGAGAACGATGCCATCGAAAAAGAATTGTGGTCGGCATTGGCTGAAAAGCAAGGTTGGACAAACGTCGCTCAAGATGCGCGCATTGCCCAACAGTTACTAAATCGTGATGCGGGACTACGGCAAATACGCTCATTTAACTACACAACAAGTTACTTTAAAAAACAATACAATTATGATTTTGGCGAAGGCCAATGTCCAAAAATCAAACAAGAAGTCGAAGAATTATTATTATTGGTAGGTGCCACATCTGCGTTACAAGCCCTGCAAAATGATGTTTCTTCTGGCCGACTCATTAATGTTGATATGGCTATTCCACCCAAAATTGTGCACGCAATGGCTTGCCTAGACAATGAAAAATGGTGGGGATTCCCTAAATCTGTGCAAGCCGCATTAACCGTAGTGCTGCCAGAGTCACCTGAGGCAGAAGCGCAAGGCTGGAAAGACTTACAAACCGCCACCGAAAAAGGTGAACAAGCAGGTATGCGTTTAAGTCATGCCACTTATGCGGTTGTTGCCAGCATCAAAGGCCGTGATGACCGTTTACGTGATGCCTTCAAACGTTTTGAAGCCGTGCCTAAAGAAAAAATCAATCCACAATATTTGTTATTAGACCAACTTGCTGATTTGGTGATGCGGCAATTTGCCAATAGATATTGGATGCGTTCCCAAGGCCATCGTGCGCCTACCGAAAACTACAGTAAGTTTTGGGATGAAACCGAAAAACCATCGGCAGAGCTTAATAACATGTTAGATAATATGTGATTATTCTGGTTTTTTGATGTCGTGGGCAGGCACAAGGCCAGCCCCAACGTTTTAGAAAATTAACGGCCACGCCAAAACAGTTTATCCAGCTCGGCGACACTAAACTGTCGCCATGTGGGGCGGCCATGATTGCATTGGCTACTAAACTCTGTTGTCTCCATATCACGCAATAAGGCATTCATTTCAGGTAACGATAACGCCCTATTCGCTCTAACTGCACCATGACAGGCCATACTCGAAAACAACTCGTTTATGGCATCTTCTACCCGTTGCGACTGACCATGGGTTCTAAAATCAGCCAAAATATCGCGAATCAATGCCGTTAAATCGGCTTTATGTAATAAGGCAGGAATCGCTCGCACCGCCACCGCTTCTTCACCGATTCTAGCTACATCAAACCCTAACTGCATAAACCAAGCTTGCGCCAGTTCTGACAACTCAGCTTCAGCACGGCTAACGGCAATCGTTTGGCCAATTAATAACGGCTGTGAGGCCAAACGACCCGTTTGCCATGCCTGTTTGAGCCGTTCATACATTAAACGCTCATGGGCGGCGTGCATATCGACAATCACTAAACCGTGTTCGTTTTGTGCCAGTACATAGATACCGTGTAACTGTGCCAAGGCATAACCCAACGCTGGCATATTAACCGATGCAGGCAACACTTGATTCGGCTGAGGAATAGTGTCGCGCAATGGCGCTAAATAATCGGCTAATGTATCTTGTGCGTACGGTGCTTGCTCACTACTACGGTAATTCTGACTGTAGCTGGAAGGTGCATCTCTCGTTGGCAAGACTAAATATTGTTGCTCAATCGGTTGTGAAGCCTGTTGGTTATGGGGTGAAAAAGTAGGCGGTGCAATAGTTTGAGCAGGATACTGCTCGGTTTTTAAGCCAGCCAAACCGCGATGAATTGAACGCGCCAAAAACTCGTGTACACCCCGTTGCTCGCGAAAACGGACTTCGTGTTTGGTAGGATGGACATTAACATCAACAGCAGACGGGTCTAATTGCAAAAATAAAACAAAGGCAGGATGACGATTGGGCGCTAAGACATCGC
>JBKJUH010000085.1:0-3308 GCA_046590075.1 Agitococcus sp. | reverse complement strand
CAAAATAAAAAAGGGTAAGCTGTGGCAGCTTACCCTTCCTTGGTACAGGCGACTGGTGAACATCCAGCAACAATGGTCAACTTTCAAGTTAGGTCAGGCTAAAGCCCGACCTACAGATTAGACCCAAGCGCGTTGTAAAATCGCCAACGCATCTTCTACATCCGCTTCTTTGGGATTATAAATAATTGAACCATCGTTTATTGTGAACTCAGCCACTTGCCGTAACTGATCTTCACGCACTTTGCCTGTTTCGGTTAAAGTGCGCGGCAATTTGCAACGCTCATACAACTCATCACGCATCGAACGAATATGTTGAATTGCTTTGTCGGCACGTTGCGCTTTTGGTGTCGCTGCATACACATCTGCGCCTGCAAGATACAACAACAACTCGCCAATACGGTCGCCATTGACTTCTTTGTTGTACTCTAAAACATAGGGCAAGAAGATACTCATACATAAACCATGGGGAATATGGCACACCGCACCTAAAGAATGGCCTAAAGCATGCACTAAACCGACCATCGAATTCGAGAACGCCACACCCGCCATCGTTGACGCTTGTGCTAGTTCTAAACGACCATCAGCATCTTTCGGGCTATCCATCACTTTCATCAGGTTGTCGCTGATTTTTCGAATCGCGGCGGTGGCATAGGCATCGCTAATCGGGTTATGGCCTAAGCAAGTGTAGGCTTCAACAGCATGAGTCAATGCGTCCATTCCTGTCATCGCGGTAATATGCGGCGGCAAGGTTAATGTCATGCGTGAGTCTAAAATCGCCGCATTAGGCATTAAAAAATACGAGGTAAACGGTAACTTAACGCCTTTATCCGTGTCGGAAATCACCGCTACCATCGTCACTTCTGAGCCTGTACCCGAGGTCGTCGGTACGACAAAAAACGGCTTTAAGGGTTTGGGTAAATTGTGTGCGCCTGAATACTTCAACAAGTCTGAGCCACCTTCGGATACCAAAATATTGACACCTTTACTGGTATCAATCACCGAACCGCCACCAATGGCAATAATGGCATCGCAATTATTTTCACGGTAAATCGCGGCGGCATTCCGCACGGTGTTTAAGCTGCTATCGGGTGGCACATCATCAAAAATCACCGCGACTTGGCTATCTGCACCTTCAAACGCGCTAGCAACGTGTTCTAATAAACCTGCCCCACGCACGCCTTTATCGGTAATAATCATTGGCCGTTTTGCTAACAAAGCGGACAACTCAAAGGGAATATGTTCTAAGGCTTTGTGGCCTGCAACAATTTTAACAGGACAAAAAAATTCGTAATAAGACTTCGCCATGATTAACTCCGAACCAAGAAATTTTTGGCCACTAAAGCATAAATACGCGCTGCTTTAGAGACTTTTTCATTAAGGGATAAATTTTCAGGATAACGTTTGACCGCCATTTCTGCTACCAACTTAGGCAGAATCAACGCTTCCATTTTGTCTAAGCAACGAACTAAACGGATAGCATGAGACACCTCACCATCGGCAACCATACGGTCATTGGCAAACGCCCGCGCTGTACCTTCTTGGAAAGTGAGTACCAAAAAAGCATGGCTCAAATGTTTAAACTTAATGCTTAAATCAGGCTTACCCTGAAAATCTGGCACTAGCTCTAAATGGCCACCTGCTAACACTTTGGCGGTAAAACGCGCGCCATTGGGCAAGACAATCATTTGAAAGTGAAAGCCAACAGGAAAGCTGGACACTTCCTGTTGTACTTCTTCATCGACATAGCTGGTTGACACTAAGCCACGGCCAATGACATCCATCATCAAGGCAACGTAAGTCCGTTGCAGCTCTAAAAGTATTTTCTGTTTGTTCACGCTGGCATCTCTAAAATTGGAACAAAAAACTGATTTACTGACGTAAAAATCAGGACTTACGCATTTCACCGAACACGCGCGTTTTGCGAACTAAAAATCGTAACAACCGATTGTATAGTGAGCAAATAAGCGATAACCGCGTCAGTCCTAAAAACGCAATTTTTACGCGGTAAATACGACTCCCACGAGGGTTATTGTTGAAAGTGTCTGACAGTAGCACTAGCCATTGTCTTGAGCAAGACAGGACAATCAACACAGTGAAGATATTTCGGGTGGTCGTCCACCTAAGTGTTTAAGATGCCCCCCAACAGAGGACAATTTTTATGCTCGAATTTGACAGTATAGCCACATTGGCATTAGCTACTTTAGTGTTGATGGTCGGTCATGCCCTGAAACATCACATTACTTTTTTCAGTCGTTATAACCTACCCTCGCCTGTGATTGGCGGATTATTAGCGGCTTTGGTGATGCTTTTCTGCAAGCAACAGGGTTGGAATATTCAGCTCAATACCAGTATGCGTACGCCGTTGATGATTGCCTTTTTTACGACACTGGGTTTTGCCGCCAGTTTAAACTTATTAAAGATGGGTGGTCGTTTTGTCTTTGTCTTTTTGGGCATTAGTATTGTTGCTGCCATATTACAAAATGTTGTCGGTGCGAGTGCTGCCGTGCTCATGGGCTTACCGCCCTTATTTGGCGTGTTATGCGGCTCAGTGACATTAACGGGCGGCCCCGCAACAGGCTTGGCTTTTGCACCCCAATTTGAAGCGGCAGGTATTGTCGGCGCAGAGTCGATTGCCATTACTGCGGCTATGTGCGGCATTATTATGGGCGGTGTGATGGGTGGCCCCATTGGTACCTTGTTGATTCGTTATTTAGAAAAACATAAACAACCGTTAAGTTCTGACGCTCAAATCAATATAGTGATTAGTGCCGATCATAGCTCCGCACATACCGAAGACAGCCATTTGTTAAAAACCATCGGTGTGATTTTAATGGCGATGTGGTTGGGTAGTTTTGTCAGTGCCGCGTTTGCCGCGCAAGACATCACCTTACCTGCTTATATTGGCGCGATGTTAGTTGCGGCCATACTTCGCAATATTGATGATAAAACTCGCTTTTTGAAACTATCGGAAAACGGCCTCGAAAATCTTGGTCATGTCGCGTTATCGTACTTTTTGGTGTTGTCGTTGATGGGCTTGGACTTATCGAAGCTCGCCAGTGTTGCCATACCCTTATTGGTGTTAATTGCGTTACAAGTGCTTTTAATTGGCCTATTGAGTGCGACCATCATTTTTAAATACATGGGCAAGGATTATGAAGCTGCCGTCACCGCAACGGGTTTTTATGGCTTTATGATGGGCACTACGGCCAATGCCATGGCCAATATGGATGCCTTTGTTAAACACTATAGCCCTGCCCCTAGAGCCATCCCCTTACCCACAAGTTAAAAACCTGTTATATTACAGTTAT
>JBKJUH010000359.1:0-4562 GCA_046590075.1 Agitococcus sp. | reverse complement strand
TTTTACATAAAGCCCGTTATGCGACTTATGCGAGGTACGAGCATAATTTGCATAACGAGCGTTATGTAACCAAGCGACACAAAGATATAAGCCGCAGCCGCCGCTTCACGGCTCAAGCATTCAAACACTGCGCTTTTTAGACTCCGCGATGATTTTATTTATTAATTCGGTCGTTGTTTGGCCTGTCTCTGCTCTCAGTTCGGCAACAAGCAGCGCGTTTTCTGTTGTTAGTCGTACCTGTATTATCGTGCCGTTTGCCCGTGATTTTCTCATGTCGTCGGCGCGGCTTTTCTTTTCTGTCATTCCTAAACCCTCCATAAAAAGCCCCTTTCGGGGCATGGCCTAAGCCGATTTAGCTTGGCTAACGCACTTTGAAACGGCGAGATATTGCCGCTGGCTAAGGCCGCCAGCGACAAAAAGCCCTAAAACAAAACTCTCGGCTTGCTGAAATTGCCCCGTTTTTAGGCAGTGCCTAATGAAGTCTTTTGCTATTTTTTTTTGCGATGTGTCCATTTTTGCCTCCGTTTGTATGAGGCTATTGTAACGCGTTACAAGCAATAAGTAACGCGTTACAATGTAGTAAAATGTAACGCGTTACGGTGCTATTCACGGCCAAAATGCAAGGCGTTGGCGCATCCAATAGGTGCATCAAGTGGGATAAACACCCAGCCAATTACGGAGCTTTTTAGGACGTTTTCGCCGTGGGTGTTTACCCCTTATGCAGTTCATTGGTGCGCCATTGAGTAGTAAACGATGGTAAAGAAAAGAGCACTGCTTCGCTAAAGGCGTGTGCCGTGACAGCGTAATGAGCAGTGCGAGAGAGTCTGAAATGGCTCATACATAGAACACTGGAGAGGCAACACCATTTGGCAGTTTCCATAATACAGGTCTAGTGCCACCGTGGTTATTAGTCCGAGCAATAACTTGTGCGTTGGTTATCGTAGGTGATGGGTGATGCACTACAAGAGCGGCTTCAAAAAAACGCTGAAACGGCATTTTTCGGCCTGATTTCGGTGGGGGGTAATTAATTTCTTCTTGTAACGTTATCCAATACAGTAGCTCTTTTGATAGCCCTGTGATTACTTGCGTTGCATTTAATCCATTTGCATATACATCATCTAAAAAGCTAGTCATCTGAGCTAATGTAACTTGTCTGCCTAGTTTGACTATTGTGTTAACAATATCGGTATGCTTTGGCGGTTGACCATTAACAGTCAGTTTGTAATCACCATTACCTTTATAGCCTGGGTAATGAATTACAAATCCATTACCAAGTTGTACGTTCCCGCTTTGGCCATTGGCGGCCAAATTTTTCATGTACCTTATGCCTTCTTGGTAGTTCATTTTTTCACCTCATGATGTTTTTGTATACACCATGAAATGGGTCGAAAGCCTAAATATTCAAGTTTTTATTTTAGTTCCCATCAGGCAATCCAAGCCATTTTAGAGGTATTTCGTTAAATACGTAGAGACAGCCGACACTATGAATGTATGCGAGTGTATCTGCATAGGATTTATGCTTAAACCAATCATTCAATACATAAATATATTCTACTTTTAATCCTTTAGGTGCTAATAGCCTCTGATATTGTTTTTTCTTAAAGTCACATGTCTGTAACTTCTCATCAACTGACCCGTTAACCTGCTGAAACTTTATTTCTATAATAAAAAGAGTATCTCTAATAACAACCAATAAAGCGTTGTCGGGTAGCATTCTTTTGGATAAGTGCAGATTCCAATCAACACCTTCCTCCATCAAAAAACGATAAAAATCATGCTTTTTAAAGGTTCTAGCCAACAGCAACCCATGAAAAAAAACTCCTTTGCCTGCCTTATTTGGAATATCTATAATTTGATAGCCATCAATAGCACCTAAAATAGAGTCTAAGTCCACTCGGTTTTCAAATGCTAACCCTGTTACTGTATTACCACCACCAACGCCGCCAGTTATCATAATATTTCCAATAATTCTTTTTGAAAAACGGCTAGCAACTCATTAGCCTTGTTTCTTTGAGTGCCTTTGCTAGATATATTTCTTTGTACTTCAAATGCTTGTATTAATGCAGAGGCGTACGCGTCTCGCGTAAACTCTGTATCATGGTTTGAAATAATCACAGGTATATCCCTAGCCATTAAGCTCATCGCTAGTTCTGCAAGTCTAATCTGTTGTACTCGTGAAAAGCCATCTTGTGTGTAAGAGGTAAAGTTAGATGTAACAGTCAGTGGCACATAGGGCGGATCGCAATAAACAATATCACCAGTCGTGGCTAATCCTAGCGTCTCTGTAAAATCCACATTGGTAAATTGCACATTCTTACTTTTTTGATGAAAGAAGATCATCTCATCTTCGGGAAAGTATGGGGCTTTATAAGAGCCGAATGGAACATTAAATCCGCCTTTTTTGTTGTACCTGCATAGGCCATTAAAGCAATGTCTATTTATATAAATAAAAATAGTAGACTTTCGCCTTAAATCACAAGTGCTATTAAATTCACTCCTCAAATCATAAAAAATACTTTCATTGTTATTTTCTGGTGTGAATAGTTTTTTTACGTCATAAATAAATTCGCGCCCTTCTGTTTGTAAGAATTTAAATGTGTTAATTAAATCAGGATTTAAATCATTTATTAAATAATCATCATAATCCGTATTCAAAAAAACAGCTCCAGAACCAGCAAATGGCTCAATGAGTCGCTTTCCTTTCGAGAGTGCTGGACTGATTTTGCCCATGACCCTATATTTTCCGCCTGCCCATTTTAAGAATGGTTTCATATATCACCTAATTACAAATAACCCAGCGAGGCCAAGCCTCTGGCGAAATACTCTTTGTATTTCTGGAAAATGGACGGGGATTTAGTCGCGTTGTATACGGACAATTCAACATCAAACTGAGAACGTTTTAAGCCTGATAACTCGTTGCTCACAGTGGTTAAAATTAACTTTTGCTGGTCATTGTTTAGGCTTGCGAAGTCTGCCGCCACTTTTAAAACATCATCCGAAGGAGTCGGCTTGTTAGTACCCACCCAGTCTATCTGCTGCTCTTTTGGTTTTTTATTGGTTGCGGACTTGGCTATGGCTTTGGATTTTTTTGGCCTTATCGTGAATGAAAACCCTGCAATAACGCGGCCTTTTTTGTGCTGTTCATGGGTGACTGTAATATCTGTATTTGCGTTTATTTGGTCGATAGCGTTATCAAGTACGCGCTCTTTAAAGTGTTGGATTCGCTCGTACTCGCTAGGCTGTAGCCCTAATTGGCTTCTAAACTCGCCCAGTTCAAAAATTGGCGTTTTACCTGCCGATAACCAACTGACAAGCAACTCGTAAAGGCGTATAGCGTATTGACTGCTCAATTTTGCAATATTTTCTATCTTGTAACGCGTAAAATTTTCGTAAACGTCTGTTATGTGGTCGATTAAATCCTTGCTAAATCTTACCGTTACTAGCCCTTCTTTATCCAAGTAGTTGATCCCTGAAAGCCAACGAACCGTTAAAGGGACTGTCTTTTTTAAAACTTCATCGTAAACCTGAATTGTCACCCTGCGGTTAAACATGACCTCAGAAGCCCCTTTTAGTGCCTCGTAAGCTGTTTGGGGGGTAAGATCATACAGATCTGCATAATCATTCGCCCTTATATGACAAAGTGTGTCGGGCGTTATTTCGCTTATATGACGTGCGGCAACAATAGACATTAAAACAATACGCTGCTCGACCAGTCCAAGCGTATAGCTTGCCCTTATTAACTCGTTCGACTTCACTACTAGCCCCATAATCATACTGCCCATTGGTAAAAATCCATTTAAGTCCATTTTTTATATTTAGGTATTTATACCACTATTTTTATATAGGGTCAAATACTCGGAAAGTGTGGCTATATAACTCGGAAAGTGTGGCTATATGCCTTTGCAACTAATTGATTTTAATAGAAAAAACCACCCCTTAAAAGTATTAAAAAGTATTAAAAATATAAAAAAGGGATTTTTATTTTTTTATGGGTTTAAACAAACCTCTTTCGCACTAGCACCGACAAAAATACTATCCATAACAACCATGACGTATTGACCGTCTTTAGTGATTCCACAATAAGAGCTAGAGCCTTCAAACTGCCAAAGCTCCCTAGTCTCAATACCTGCAAAAAACAGACTAGGCTTCGCATAGGCATAACCGAGCAAGTAAAGACGACCGTCCACATACTTATAAGCGGCAAAAATGGCTAAAACAAAAACGACAGACAAACCGATAAAGGTTTTTTGGATGACGGAAGAAAGCGAAAAGTCCATTTTTTGAGTCCATTTGTAGAAAAAGCAAAAGCGGTTGATAGTGAGTAGAGTTCTATTCGATGCCTTCTTAGGTCAGATAGAACCTAAAAAAATCTAAAGCGATTATCTCGCCACTCTTTAGCATCAATAGACCCTTCTTGGTACATTCCAGAGTAATCATAGAAAAATGGAATAAAGCCACCTCCCCATGATTTGGTCATTAGCGCGATAACGATACACACGGCGACTATTCCGCCAGCAACCCAATATTCGCCCATTAAGCCCGTTTTCAGCCGTCCGCCGAAC
>JBKJUH010000329.1:0-4664 GCA_046590075.1 Agitococcus sp. | reverse complement strand
GACGATTAGACGAAGTTGAAGGGTTTGCAAAACCTATTTTGTTTGTAGGTGTGCAAAAGGTGCAATATCTTCTGATATAGATGCTTTTTGGTCAAGCAAACAGTGACGGATTAACGTGTTTTTATACAGGACTTAGGCATCGCACCGCGATTAGCGCGTTTTACGAACATAAAGCCGCGTCTAAAGCGGCTGAAATGTGAACAAATAAGCGATAACCGCGTAAGTTATCTATAGCCATTGACATGACTTTGAAATTATTTTCTGGCGTAATACGTTACAGTATGCACAACCTTGCTCTATTTACGGCCATATACTCCCCCAACGTAGAGCAACAAGAAATACACATGCACACAATTAGAAACATTCTACAAGGTAAGTGTCCTTTATATCTCACCATCACTTGCTAGAATCGCCCCGCTTACAACTTTTGGAATTATTTAGGATGACTGTTAGTCAATTTAGCAAAGAACAATTACTAGCCTGTGGTCGCGGCGAATTATTTGGTGCCGATAACGCCCGCTTACCCGTTCCTCCCATGTTGATGATGGATCGCATTCTTAAAATTAGTGATGATGATGGCCAATATGGCAAAGGCGAAATTATCGCCGAATTAGACATCACCCCTGATTTATGGTTTTTTAATTGCCATTTTATTACTGACCCTGTGATGCCAGGTTGTTTGGGCTTAGATGCCATGTGGCAATTGCTCGGTTTTTATTTGGGCTGGCGTGGCAATCCCGGTCGTGGCCGCGCATTAGGTGTAGGTGAAGTTAAATTTGTTGGCCAAGTGTTACCGACACACGCCAAACTCACCTATGAATTACAATTACGTCGCGTCATTGAGCGTAAATTGGTGATGGGTATTGCTGATGGTCGTGTGCTAGTTGATGGCCGCGAAATTTACACCGCGCTCGATTTAAAATGCGGCTTGTTTACCACAACAGATAATTTCTAAGTAGGGGCGCGACGCTCGCGCCCTCCAAGTTAAGTTATTTAGGCGAATGAATTCGCCCCTACAAGAGGGTTGACTATGCGTCGCGTCGTCGTAACGGGTTTAGGCATTGTTTCTTGTATTGGGAATGATGCAGCCACCGTCACTGAAAGCCTAAAAATGAGCAAGTCGGGTATTCGCGCCAATGAAACCTACACCAACATGGGTTTTCGTAGCCAAGTCAGTGGCCGTCCCACGGTTGACCTCGAAGCCACTATTGACCGCAAGTTAAAACGCTTTATGGGTGATGCTGCCGCGTATGCCTATTTATCGATGCAACAAGCCATTTCCGATGCAGGTTTAACCCCTGAAGCTATTGCCAAAAATCCGCGTATTGGTGTCGTCGCTGGCTCAGGTGGCGCATCAACCGAAAATGTGGTGATTGCCGCCGATACTGCCCGTGAAAAAAGCGTCAAACGCGTCGGGCCTTATATGGTTCCTCGCACCATGACCAGTACTGTTGTTGCTTCTTTAGCAACGGCTTTTCAAATTTATGGTGTTAATTATTCAATGTCGTCGGCCTGTGCCACGTCTGCTCATTGTATTGGTAATGCCATGGAGCAAATCCAACTCAACAAACAAGATATGGTATTTGCAGGCGGTGGCGAAGAAGAACATTGGAGCTTGTCATGTTTGTTTGATGCGATGGGTGCCATGTCTAGCCGTTATAACGCTACGCCAGAATCTGCTTCTCGCCCTTTTTCTGCCAATCGTGATGGTTTTGTCATTGCTGGCGGTGGTGGTATTTTAATCTTAGAAGAATATGAACACGCGCGCAAACGTGGTGCCAAAATTTACGCCGAATTAGTCGGTTATGCCGCCACATCTGACGGTTACGATATGGTTGCGCCTAGCGGTGAGGGTGCAACACGCTGTATGCAGTTGGCCTTAAACATGGCGGATTGTCCTGTTGATTATATCAATGTCCATGGAACGGCTACGCCTACGGGCGACACAATGGAATTAAAAGCCATCCGTAATGCTTTTGGTGAGAAGATTCCCTATATCAGCTCGACCAAAGCATTGACGGGTCACTCTTTAGGAGCGGCAGGTGTGCAAGAAGCAATTTATTGTTTATTGATGATGCAAGATGACTTTATTGCCGCCTCTGCCAACATTGATGAGTTAGACCCTGCGGCTGAAGGCTTTCCAATTGTTCGTAAAACCATCGAAAATGCGGGTTTAACGGCTGTGATGTCAAATAGCTTTGGTTTTGGTGGCACGAATGCCAGTTTAGTGTTTAAGAAGTTAGGTTGATGGTTGTGGGCTGGGTTAAAACCCAGCTTTTCACCGTTCCCATGCCAACAGAGTCAATTCGAAACCATTTCATTGAATTTTATTATCTTTGCTGGGTTGAAACCCAGCCTTTCTACCGCACCTCAAACACCGCCACCGTCTCACCCCTCTCATTTAACAAATATAAATGTCCACTTTCAATCCGCCAGCCGCGCGTATCGCTTAACGCCTCTATAAATAACGATTCTTGGATAATGCCACCACTCGGACAAAATATTTTGGTACTGGCAATGTCGCTCAATTTTAAGAATTGCTCTTGCACTTTATAACTGCCCATTAATCGATTACAACCCGTACTGCCTTTAATACGCAACCCAAGCGATTGAAAATTCAAAAACGCACCATCTTGAATTTGATTCGCATTCACACCCTTAGTTAAAGCCACTAACTGCCACAGGGTATCTTCTAAAGCTGTGGTTTTTTGCGTGCTTAAGATCACTTGTGCAGGAATAACGGGTTCTGCTTTGACCACAAAACGTGGGTCTGGCGTGGCAGTTGTTGTACAAGCAACGACTAACAAACTACTGGCGATAGCTATAAAAATCTTATTAAACATGATGCGATGTTCCTATTTGGCTGCAAACTCGTGGGCTATCCAATAACCAAGCACCGCGGCTAATTGCTCATTGATATACAGTAAAGGAATGTGTTGCCTCTGCCATGTGGGAATACCTTTAGCTTGTAACAGCTTTTTTAGCTCGTGATGATAATGCCGTCCGACAGGTTGAATTTTTTCGCCACCTTGCCGAAAGCGAATACTGACTTGCCCCGTTTGCCACGCGCTTTCTTCTATCCCCCAAAAAGCTTGTTGAGGAGGTAATAGCTGATTGTTGGGTAGTAACAAATCTTGACTTTTATCCGACCATTGTACCTGTTGTTGATAATTAAACCTGACTAAAGGTGGCATCGCATACAATTGATTTTTATAACGCCTGATTTCTACACCTCGCCATGTCAACATCGGTTCGGCATCGGCTTGCGCCAGACAGACTTCACTCCAGACGCGCATTAAATCGGCATAATCGGGTAACGCCAACTGTTGTTGTTGCAACCAATAACGTAATAAATTATTGCGACGCGCCACGACGAACTCAGCCAACACGTCAATATTTAAGGTATTTTCAGGCAGTTGTGCTTGTTGAAAATCTAGCGCGGCTAAATCATGTAAGAGTTCGTCGGCCTCACGCATCCGTTGGCTAGTAGATGCTAATTGTTGATGAACCTGTGGCCAGCGTTGCTGCAATACGGGCAAAACCTTATGGCGCAGATAATTACGGTTAAACGCAGTATTGCTATTGGAGTCATCTTCGACCCATTGCAAGGCCTGTTGTTGGGCATAGGCGGCAATGTCAGTTTGAGTGATACTGAGCAATGGCCGCCAACAGGGAATGTTTAAGGTTTGATACGGCACAAGGCCAACGTCATTCATGGCCGATAAACCACGCACGCCACTACCACGCATGAGGCGCAGCAACACCGTTTCTGCTTGGTCATGTTGATGATGCGCCAGCAGTAAGGCATCACCTTTTTTTAGCAACGATTGAAACGCCTGATAACGCGCTTCTCGTGCTGCCGACTCAAGACTTGCCGTTTGTGCGACGTCTACTTTTTGAATGTGGCAAGCAATACCATAGTGTTGGGCGATATGTTCAGCTTGTGTTGCCCACTCATCGGCAAATTGACTAAGGCCATGATGGACATGAACCATCACGATTTGTTTTTGATGGAAGGACTGCAAAGCTATTAGCGCATCTAACAATACCCGTGAGTCCATACCACCACTGTAAGCGATAACTAGACGTTGTATGTCAGTGTGTAAGTGCTGGTGCAGGAAGTTTTTTAGGGTGGAGAGCAGCATAAATCGCTTGTTGAATAGTGGGGTAAAGATGGGTGGTAACCCATCCTACAAAAAGAGCGACTAAATTCTTCTTACAACACACCATAACTCATAATGCGCTCTAAACGACGTTCGCATAACAACTCGTCGTCCATGCTGCGTAAGCGTTTCAGTTGTTTGGCTAAGGCTTTACGCAAATTATCGGCCATAAGACTTACATCGCGGTGGGCGCCCCCTAAAGGCTCTGGCACTAAATCATCGACAAAACCTAATTCATTGAGCCGTTGTGCGGTTAAACCCATCGCATCGGCAGCATCGGCGGCTCTTTCGGCAGTTTTCCACAAAATAGACGCACAACCTTCGGGCGAAATCACCGAATAAATACTGTATTGCAGCATTAACAAGGCATCACCGACGCCAATGGCTAACGCCCCACCTGAACCACCCTCGCCCACTACTGTTGCAATAATGGGTACTTTTATTGATACCCCTGGTGCTTACCCTGGCATCGAGGCCGAAGAACGCGGCCAAAGCGAAGCC
>JBKJUH010000150.1:0-5332 GCA_046590075.1 Agitococcus sp. | reverse complement strand
ATAAGCCGACAAAACTATTTAACTCGTCCACTGTGCCGTAGGCTTCGACGCGTAAACTGTCTTTGGCAACACGGCTGCCGTCACCTAAGCCTGTTGTGCCGTCATCACCTGTTTTGGTGTAAATTTTGGATAAACGATTGCCCATGATATTTCTCTGGAAAAATATTTAATAAATCTCCCGCGTCAGCGGGAGACCAAATTAATACAGTTAAAAGTCATAGCTTAGGGCTAAGCGATACTCTCGATTGGCAAGGGGATAGACGTTGTAATTTTTTGCGCCTACTGCCGTACTACGAATGCCATAATCGTAATGCGTTTTTGCATTAGCAATATTCAGCACCGACAGGCTAGCCTGCCAATGAGCCAAGCGATAGCTGGTTTTAGCATCTAGTCGATGGTAAGCAGGGATTTTGGTGTAAAAGTCATTGGTTTGGTCATTATCTAGGTGTTTACTTCCCGTATAAGTATCAGTAAGGCCTATATTCAATGAGCTGATTGGCTGCCAAAATAAGCCTAAACTTGCCAAATTTTTTGCCACGACAGGAATGTCATTTCCTGCAAATTGACCTTCGGTAAATTCGGCTTTTTGCTGCGTTAGGCTGCCGTTAAATTGAACATTCATGGGTAAATGCACTGTCGTTGCCAAGGTAATGCCAGACCTTTTGGTAGGGTCAAGATTATCATTGGTAAATGACTGTGGATTAAAGTGAATCTCATTCTCAAGTTTTTGACGATAAATAGTGGCAGTCACATTGGCTATATCATTGTCATAAGCTAATGAGGCTTCAATATTTTTACCAACTTGAGGTAATAACGGGGAGAAGACACGCATAAAATTGGTGTCATATTCATAAACTTCATCAACCGTCCCAAAACGTACGCTTCGACTCGCACTAAACATAGCGGTTAAACCAAAGCCTAAACCTTGATTGATGCCTGCCTCATACATGTCTTCACGATAAGTTTGCTCGGCCGCAGGTGCTTGTGAGTCAAATGCGCCATTGGGTGCGCTGCTGTCGAGTAAATCTTCACCCTGCTGTTTAATGTTGGTTTTACGCGCACCAATGGTCAGCGTGGTTTTTTCAATACGACTGCTTTGCAAAAGATAAAGCGATTGACTTTCGGAATCAATAGTGATGGTATGGTTAGGGGCAACCGTTGACTCTTTACCACGATAAGATAAATAATCTGTTTTATACCAGTCAATGCCTGTACGTAAGGTGTTATCAATTGAGCCTACACGATAGTTCGCTACTAACCGTGGGGTAATGGCATCGGTCATGAGGCGAGTATTGATATAGCTGTTGTAAGCACCACCAAAGTCATAGTCGCCATAAAAAGAATGTTGTGTTTTATAGCGTTTACTGCCGTCAATAATCAGCTCTAATTGTTTGTTTAGTGCGATTTTAACACCACCCCAGAGTTGATATTTGTTGTCTTCGGCATAGTCATTAGGGCTTGCTGTGCCTTTAGGGTCACTCTCAAACTCATTGATGTTGAGTGTGGGATTGATTTTACGCACACCTGCAAGTCGGTTATCACTTTGACTGGATTGCCCACTCAAAAACCATGTTTGTTGGTCATGGGTAACTTCACCATCTAAACCAAAAATGTCTTGTCGACTGGCACTGTTTGCACGATAGCCGTCACTTTCGGCATGACGAGCAAATAAGCGAATAGCGGCTTTATCCGACACGATTTCGCTGTTGGCTTGGATGTCTTTGCTGTCAAAGCTGCCTGTGGCTACAGCAATAGAGGCACTGTTATGTGTGGCTTGTTTTGTAATAATATTAATTGTGCCGCCGCTGGCTCCATCACCATATAATACAGAGCCACCACCCGCTAATACTTCAATATGGTCGATATTGGCTATAGGTATGCCACTTAAGTCGGCACTTGATAAATCAATATCATTAAGGCGACGACCATTCAGCAATATGAGGGTGTTTGTACTTGCCGCAGCACCAAAGCCGCGTAAATCAATAGTGGCTTCATTAAAACCACTGGCTAGCTGACGTACACTAATACTCGGCATGGTCGTTAATAAATCAGCAATTGTTTGCGCTGATGATTTTTGAATGTCTTCTTGATCAATGGTATATAGAGGCGTGCCAGCAGGTAGACTGCTGAGGCGTGATGCAGTCACAATAGTCGTAGGCAACACCGTTTCAGCATAAACAGCAAATGACGAACAAGCAGCGACAGCGGCCGCGACTAAAGAAGGCTTAAACATAAAAACTCCAACTGTTTGGTTCCCCGCAAACAGGGTTAATAATCTGCAAAATGGCAGAGGATTATGCTAAATGGCCGGTCTCCGGACTGATGTGCTGGAAAGTCTTATCAAGAGTCTTCCGTTAATTTCACCTTCCCATCATGTTTATTTACCAGCAAAATAGTTTGGCAATAAACCATGACAGTGGTTATAGAAATCAACTAACACAATTACCGTTGCGGGGGCAGTACTGGCTTAAACCAGTTTCCCGTTTGATGTTGGGATGTTATCAAACCGCTTTTTTACACTAAAAAGAAGCGGACACCATAAAGCAGGGCGGATGTTAGGGCAGATGGTGGAGACGCGCAACTAGAAAAAAATATCAAGCAGGTTTTTGTGGGGTTTTGTCCGAATGTCACAATCTTTGTAGGGGCGCAACGCTTGCGCCCTGTTTTTTCTATTGGGCGCGAGCGTCGCGCCCCTACGTTAGGGTCTAAAAGGCCTTAAAACTTCATATTCATTTGCATGCCAACTAAATGGGCAACACCTTTATAATCGGCACTGTAGGTAATTGGACCCGCAGGTGTGGTTTTACTCACATCGACATGAGCGGTTTTTTCTTTCAAAAACATATAAGCGGCATCAACCGACATTTTGTCGTTCACTACATAGCTCATACCCACAGTTAATACGGTACGGTCTTCACTCGGCACACGCACACTTCGATGTTCGTCAGTAACGGGAGTTTTATCAACACCTAGACCTGCACGCAGGGTTAAACCTTCTTGCATTTTCCAGTCTGCACCGACGCTATACGCCCAAGAATCTTTCCAATGTAACTCTTCGGTAATGGTGGCTAAAGAACCTGGTGCGCCTGCATTTTTAATCACCAAATTCTCTAAAACACTCCATTGAGTTAAACCAATGGTACTGTGGATATTGGTATCGGCATCGAGTTGATGAGAGAGTGATAATTCAAAAGTTGCAGGTGTAGAGATGTCTAGGCTCGCATCATACGTTTGCTTAAATCCAGACACAGGCAGGTTGTTGACCTCAGTAGTACCTTTTAAGTTGTAATCTGTTTTGCTGCGATAGTCGAAACCTACGCGTGTTTGCGGTTGTAATTGCCACAATACACCCAAGTTATAACTCATGGAAATATCATCGCCATTCACTTCTAAAGTAGGGTTGCTCGGTAACGGAGCAACAGCAGCAGATAACAAACCTTCCAAATGACTCACGGCAATACCTAAACCAATAGATAGTTCGGGGGAGATTTTGTAAGCGGCAGAAGGTTGAATGGCAATGACTTTAACTTTGCTTTTATCGCCAAAATAACGACCCTGAAACGAGTTTTCATAATTAGTGGACAAACCAAACGGCGCGAAATTACCAATACCGACCGTTAGTTCATCATTCATTTGATGAGTCATAAAACCTGCACCCACCCAAGTAGGGGGAATCATGTCACCGTTATTGGTACCTGTTTGCGAGCCTTGGGCGTTTTCAATGTCTGCGGGTGCATAAATATACGTTGCATTGCCGCTTAGGTTGGTGCCTTTGAGCTGCGTCATACCTGCAGGATTTGAAAATAAGGTGGTCGCATCTGCGGCGGATGAAGCACGACCCGCTTGCGACATGCCCATGCTTTTAATGCTCTGCTCATTGAGTGCAAAACCTGCCGACCAAGCAGAACCTGACAATGTGGCAATGACTAAAGCGAGGTACTTTTGATTGGTTTTCATAAAGTTGTTCCTGTTGTTATTATTTCAAAAAAAATACGTCTTAAACATAACGCAACTCAGTACTAGCTTGCTGTTGTTTCATTGTTACGCGGCCACGCTAAAAAACTAAATGTTTTGTCAACTTACTCCTCGTTTTTCTCCAGTGTTACCCGTGAGCGTAACCACATAAATAAAATCAGCGCAGGTAAGATAGAAATTGTTGAAAAGACAAAAAAGCCAATATAACCAATGCTCGCGACCATAAACCCTGACAAGCCACCAATTATTTTGCCAGGCAGCGTCACCAATGAGCTAAACAGCGCATATTGAGTCGCGGTATAATGACGATTCACTAAAGCCGACAGCCAAGCGACGGCTGCCGTACCTAAAAAGCCACCTGCAAAATTTTCGCCACCAATCACTAAGACAAAGATGTAAAGCTGGGCAGGAAACAGCGCGAGTAGCACAAATAATAAATTACTCAAACCACCCACGATCATGCCCACAAATAAACTACGCTCAATACCAAAACGGATAACACTGGCACCACCAATAAAAGCCCCTGCAATGCCTATCCACACACCAAAGAATTTAGATACTGCGCCAATTTCTGTTTTAGTAAAGCCACTCTCTAAATAAAATGGAAACGCCATTACCCCTAACATTTGGTCAGATATTTTGAATAAACCCATAAACAGTAGTAAGGCAACGCCAACCGTACCCCGATAACGCACAAAAAAATCTTTAAAAGGGCCAACAACACCATCTTTAATGGTTGCCGCTAAACTATTAAAAGTAGCAACTTTATGGATGGGTTCTTTGGCGAAATAAGTAGCCAACATCATGCACACGACCAATGCAGCCATGAGTTGATAGACCAATGGCCAAGCAATATGGTCGGCTAAAATTAACGCCATTGCCCCCGATGCCAATAAAGCAATACGATACCCCAAGGTATATGTTGCGGCTAACGCACCCTGAATTTCAGCAGGGGCAATCTCAATACGATAAGCATCAACGACAATATCTTGTGTTGCACCTGCAAAAGCCGCCAAAAATGTGAACAACACAAAAAGCATGAGGGCTTGAGGGCTAACGAGTGATACCGCGAGTAATGACAGACAAAGTAAAATTTGCGCCGCCAGTAGCCAGCTACGACGTTGCCCCAGCGCAGATAAGAAAGGCAAGCGTAATTGGTCAACAAGAGGAGACCATAAAAATTTCAGTGAATAAGTTAAGGTGGTATAACTAATTAAACCAATCATTTCTATAGAGACATTACTTTCTTTGAGCCATGCCGATAGCGTGCCACCCACCAATAAAAAAGGTAGTCCCGAGGTAAAGCCAAAAAAGAACATCGTGAGCGCAGCAGGCTGCGAAAAAGCTTCTTTGAGCG
>JBKJUH010000125.1:0-9577 GCA_046590075.1 Agitococcus sp. | reverse complement strand
TGTTGCCGATCAATGTGTCATTAAAGGTGGAACCAGTGGCATTTTCTATAACTGCTCCGTACGCAATGGTCAGGCAGTCGCGTACCATGGCCTGACCATTATTGAAGGCGACACCGATTTCGGACCACTGGCCACTGTTCAGGTTGATCTTGCAGCCTTGTGTCTGGTTGTAGGCGCTGAGAGTATCAATGCCGCCGCCATCCCAAATGGTTTGATAGACACTGGCGGTGGGGCTGAAAAAATAGTAGTCATTGCCGTTGTTGTAGTCCCAGTTGGCACCATACAGCCATTGAATGGCCTGAATATCGTTGAGCATGGGGGCAGAGGGGGAAAAGCTTGAGCTAGCACCATTGAGGCCATCCCCCGCAAAATCCCGATAACTCATGATTGAGTATTTAAGTTGATCTTCACCTGCCACCGCTGGCGTCGTACCTTCATGGGGATGATTTAGACCTAGTGCATGACCCAATTCATGCAAAAATCCCACGTAGCCATAGCCGCCCGCAACTGGACTCTGAAAAGTACCGCCCTGATTAGTGCCAAACCAGATATCGCCGTTGAAACCATTTTCTGCTGGGTAATACGCCTCGGCCGTATTTGGCCCCGTCGAATTGGACCAGCGGATATCACCAGCAGCTGGGAAACCAAGAAAATTGGCATCTGCCATTTCTGTGAAGCTGATATTGGCCACTGCAGAAAATTTGGCCATCGCTTGTCGCGCTACTTCTTGCTGGGTGGTGTTCAGGGCGAACGCCCCCATATCCTGATCTTCCCCATAGGGTGTTTGGTAAACAGACTGTCCGTTACCCAGATTGAAACTAGTCGTCAGCGTGACACCCGAACCGACCGCTCCGCCCCATTTTCTTTGAGCTTTGTCGGTGATATTGGCGATGGAGGGATTGAACGAATATTCGTTGGTAAAGATGGTGTTGTCCGCACGGGCTCCAGTGACTCCGTTGCCACCCCCTGTAATGGTTTTTGCCATGATATCCCTTCCCCTGAAAATGCCTGACCTGCATGATTATTCTAATTGTGGCGGGGAGTTGCCGCATTGAGACCAGCAGACAAAACCGAGAGATACATCACATATCTTTGGCTAGATTAGAGCATTGACCGCGCTTTACAAGGCCACACATCGACAATAAACCGCCGCTGGTCAGTGGTAAATGGGTATCAGAGAAAAGGCTATTTGATGGGTTCGAGCGTGTTGCCGCGTTAAAATAGGGTTTTACCTTGTTTTAATAACCCCCGTTGTGGCGGGGGGTGTTTTTTCAACTTTGTAGATAAGTACCAATGCGAAAATTTCCGTGTAATCTCCGTTCGTGGTGAGACTGTCGAACCACTGGCATCAAACACTTCGACAGGCTCAGTGTGAACGGTAAATGCTGTAAAACTTATGCGCTAGTACTTATTATTTGCGCTTCTGCTTCCTCAAGCGCTTTTTTAGCCAGCCATTCCACCATATCTTCATTTTGTACACGTTCGTAAATGTCTTCAACCAACAGCGTTAACTCAATAGAACTAAACGTAATTTCATCACCCAAATAATAATACTCAGGCAGCCAAGCTTCGCTTCTACGCATCACAACCACTTTCACAAAGTCTTGCTCAATCAACACATATTCTTGCAATGTTTCAAGCTGCATATACGCCACTCGCTTGGTGGTTTCGTCCATACGGCGCGTGGATTTCGACAACACCTCAACAATCAGCCGAGGCGTTTCGGTAAAAACACTGCTATCAGGCAGATTCGTACAATCCACCAGCACATCAGGATAAAAGTAATTTTTACCCACTTTCACCTTCATATCCGACATATAGGGCTGGCAAGGTTTACCCTCTAAATGATTGCCAATTTTACGAAGCACGGTTCCAGCAAGGCGATTATGAGATGCCTTTGCCCCTGCCATGGCATAGACATCACCGTTAATGTATTCGCGTTTAACGTCGGAATAAGGCTCGGTGTCCAAATAATCTTGTTCACTCATGTGCAGCGTAAAGTAGTTTTTGGCTGGAGGACTCATGGCGCACCTCAAAAAATGGATGTTTTGTTATGCTACGGCAATAGGCGCATTGTCAACGCCTAATCTATGCTTTTTGAGCAAACTACCGCTCCCTTAAACTCTCATTTTTATATTCTAAAAACGGCTTCAAGAAATACTCAATCACTCGACGTGTGCCTGTTTTTATCTCTACCGTCACCGCCATGCCTGCCGATAAATTGACTTCTTTATTGGCAACCATCATCGTGCTATGTGCCAGTTTTACTCGTGTTGAATAAATCAAACCGCGCTTTTCATCGTTGATGGCATCGTTAGATACGCTAGTCACTGTCGCATCAATAACCCCGTATTTAGTGTAGGGGAAGGTTTGCACTTTCACTTCCGCCACTTGCCCTGCATAAACAAAACCAATGTCCTGATTTTCTAAAAAGGCTTCTACTTCGACGGTTTTATCTTTGGGCACAATCACCATTAAAGCTTGCGCTTCGGTGACCACACCACCCACAGTATGAATGGCTAATTGTTGCACCGTGCCATCCACAGGCGCGAGTAAACGCATGGAGTCATTACGCGATTTAGCTTTAATTAACTCTTGCTCTAGGGCGGAGGCTTTTTGGCTGGCTTCATTTAAGCTGTCTAAATGGGTGCGATTGGTTTCTGCTAATAAAGCATTTTTTTGCTGGGCTGTGGCGGCTAATGCGGCACTAATCTCTTTGATACGACTGCGATTAGTGGCTAAGTCACCTGCCTGATCCATACTTTGTTGTTCACGTTGTAAGTAAGCATCTTTGGGCACATTGTCGTTATCGGCTAACTGTTTAAAGTTTTGTGCGCGTTGTTGAGAAATGGGCAAACTTCTTTGCAGTTTATTAACAATTTCTTGCGTTGACCTTTGTTCGGCTTGCTTCTTATTTATTTCCGCTGCCAATAAAGCACGTTTCGATTGATACTCGGCATCTTGACCTGTTAATAACTGTTGAGCTTCTAAAAACTGGCTATCGGACGCGCCTTTTGGACGCTTTAAGTTGGGTTCTTGATTATTGGCTAAGGCGGTTAAAAGAGCATTGGCACGCGCCATTTGCAGCTTTTGCTCAAGCAAATCATTACTCACACGATCAATATCGGCTTGCGTGGTGGTGCCATCCAGTTCAACTAACACATCGCCTGCTTTCACGTGTTGGCCGTCAACGACATGAATGGCTTTTACCGTTTCTACCGCAAGCGATTGAATGACTTTACTGCCTTCACTGGGCACAATTTTTCCTTGGGCGGTGGCAACAATATCAATGCGGCCAAAGCACGCCCACAGCACAGTCAACACACAAAAACTGATAATCAACCACATCGCTACGCGTGGCGCTGGTGAGATAGGCGCTTCTTGTAAGGCTAAAGCGGCAGGTAAAAACTGCGCTTCGTGAGGCTGTAAATTTTTGCTATCCGTCAAATGACGATTTGCCCACGATAGGGCAAACACTTGTCGATAATGCTTGCGTAAGTCTGACCATGCTTGTAAATGGGTTTTCAGTTTCATCGCGGCTTATCCTTGCTGCATTTGGTAGAGATGGGCATACAAACCTTTAGGACGCGCGATGAGGTCGGCGTGGGTGCCATGCTCGACAATTTGCCCTCTATCCATGACAATAATACGATTCGCATCACGCACCGCCGATAAACGGTGGGCAATAATAATCACCGTTCGCCCCTTACAAATAGCTTTCATGTTGTTTTGAATAATGCGTTCGGATTCATAATCTAAGGCACTGGTGGCTTCATCAAAAATCAAAATACGCGGATTGGTGATTAAGGCTCTGGCGATCGCAATACGTTGCCGTTGGCCACCCGATAAGGTTGAACCGTGCTCACCGACCATCGTGTCGTAGCCTTCGGACAACTCACTAATAAACTCATGTGCGCCTGCCAATTGTGCCGCTTGCATCACTAAAGGCAACGGTGCGGCTGGGTCTGACAGCGCAATGTTGTCGCGAATACTACGGTTAAATAAGACGTTTTCTTGCAACACCACACCAATTTGCCGCCGTAAGGACGAGGCATCAGCAAGGGCGATATCCATGCCATCAATCAACACACGACCACGCTCAGGTAAATACATGCGCTGCACCAATTTAGTAAGGGTACTTTTACCCGAACCTGACCGCCCGACAATACCAACGACTTCACCTGCGTTAATGCCTAAGCTAAGATTACGAATGACTTCGGCGGCATCGGGGCGATAACGAAAATTGACTTGGTCTAATTGAATTTGACCTCGAATGGGTGGCAGTGAGGTTTTGCTGGTCGCTAATTCGGTTCGAGTATTGAGAATATCACCCAAACGTTGAATGGAAATACCCGTTTGTTGAAAGTCCGTCCACAATTGCGCAAGGCGCATCACAGGCGATGTCACTTGCCCCGACAACATATTAAAGGCAATTAATTGCCCCACCGTCAAATCACCGTTAATGACTAATTTCGCACCAAAATATAACGTAGCGATGGTGACGAATTTGCTCACTAAGGTAATACCGCCATTGGCAAACATACCTATCGTCGCCGCTTTGAAACCTGAGGACACATAAGCCGCCAGTTGATTGTCCCATTTGCGTGTCCATTGCGGCTCAACCGCCATCGCTTTGACGGTGTCTATACCGCTAATGGTTTCGACTAAAAACGATTGATTTTCGGCACTACGATTAAATTTTTCATTCAAACGTTCGCGTAATACAGGCGTAATTAGCAAAGAAATGATGAAGTAACAAGGTAATGACAACAGCACAATCAGCGTTAGCCATTTGCTATAAATAAACATCACCGCAATAAACACGAATGAAAACACTAAATCTAAAACAAGGGTGATGGCGTTACCCGTTAAAAAACTGCGAATATTTTCTAACTCGCGCACCCGCGCCACAGAGTCACCAACGCGTCGTGCTTGAAAATAGGCAAGAGGTAAGTTGAGTAGATGACGAAACAGTTTTGCACCCAATTCGACATCAATACGGCTGGTAGTATGGGCAAAGACATAACTGCGCAACGTCGTTAAGGTCACCTCAAAAATCACCACCGCGACAAAGGCAGTGGCGATGACATCTAAAGTCGTAAAGCCTTTATGCACCAAGACTTTATCCATCACCACTTGAAAAAATAACGGCGTGACTAAGGCAAATAATTGCAAGACAAAAGACACTAATAACACTTCGCCTAACAATTTACGGTATTTAATAATGGCAGGCACAAACCAACTAAAATCGAACTTTGCCAACTCCCCCGCCAACGATGCCCGCGAGGTAAACAACAACATTTCACCCGACCAACGCGCTGCAAATGTCGCTTGGTCGATAATTTCGGGGCGTTCGACTTTCGGGTCGTGAATCAGTATTTTTTCGCCATCCATACGCGCGACAATAAAAAACGTACCATCTTTGGCTAAAGCAATCGCAGGCATCGGTGTCGTGGCAATACGTTCGGGTGAGGGTTTGACTTTTTTAGCAATCAAACCTAATTTTTTAGCCGCTAATAAAATTTCGGTGACGCCAAACAACTTGCCTGACTCTTTAAACTCGTGCGCTACTTGCTGAGGGTCAACGGCAATGGCGTGAAAACGCGCCAACATGATTAAACAGGCTAAACCTGTATCAATGGGCGGTGCGGGTGGTGTAGGCGCGGTTGGTGTGATGATTTCTGGTGAGGACACGAGGTAACTTCCCGTAAATACGTATTATTGAGACTGATTTCTATGGCGGTGGATTAAAGCACAATACCGAAGGGGATTGTAGATATGCACGATGATGGCAATGTGAATCTAAACCTTTGTTCATGTTTTGAGTGTATGTTACCGACTATATGACAGACAAAAACTCCTTCACCGCCTCAAACACACCCTCGACATTATCATCAACATGTAAATGATGACCACCTGCCAGTTTGACTACGGTTAGTTGCGGATGCGCGGCCACGCGCTCAGCATAATCGTGTGGATTAAACGGCAAACTTTTTTCAGCCATAATCAATAAGGTAGGTACAGTAATTGCTGCCAAAAATGCACAGACTTGCGCTTCGCTAAAACGAGATGGTGAGCTTAAACGCAAGCGTTTATCGGCAGTCCACATGAAACCACCGTCAACTGCTTTCACGCCCCGTACACACAACAAACGAGCAGCACTTTCACTGACAGGCAATAAACCCTTCATTCGTGCTTGCACCGCAATATCCCTATTGGCAATCACCCGTTGCGGCTTATCGACAAAATCTTGCCATTCTAATAACGCAGTTCGTAAATGTTTGGCGGCATCTTCAGGCTTGCCTGTATAAGGGCCAAATCCTTCAATCATCACTAATTTTTCAATACGCTCAGGTAAGGCACTGGCTAATAAAGACGCGACACCTGCGCCCATCGAATGCCCCATTAAGCTAAATTGCTGCCAACCAAGCTGATTGACTACGGATAGCACATCATCAACATGATCAAGAATATGATAACGCGTGCCTGCGGCGCGATGTTCACTCCAACCATGCCCAGCAAAATCTAAAGCAATAATATGAAAATCAGCCAATAACGGTGCTAATAAATCAAAGGTTGCGGCATTATCTAACCAGCCATGCAATGCCAACAAGGGTGGCTTTTGGCTATCATGCCAACAACGCGCAGCCATCACTCGGCCATTGACAATAAAAGTACGCTCAATTGCAATAGCCATAATTAACCCAATGGATTATAGAGAATACTTTTTAAACAAGAAAAATGTCAGGGCGCCATATTTACGCTCTGACATTTATTTTACGGACTAGCAGTTATAGGCTTTTTTTCGCTAACTTAGTCAAACCACGTTTAACGCCTTGGCCTAAAGCCACCTTCAAAATAGGCCCTAATAAGGGCACAACACCTTTAAAAACAATGGTGTAATGCAAACGTGTGCCACCGTTATACGGCGAGAACATCATCACACCTAAATGCTCTTTAATCGGAGACATTTTGCTGGTAACGGTGTATTCAATCAGTTTATTAGTATCAAACTTGGTCACTGTTTCTTCAACTGGCGGCAAAGGAAATGCACTTAATTTACGCACCGAACCCACACCATTGACGGTCGGTTGGCCATCTTGAATACGCGTAACGGCAAATGGAAAAAAAATCTCACCTAAGTTGTTATGATCACTTATCCAAGCAAACACTTTTTCGACGGATTGTGGGAAGTCATGGGTAATTTCAATACGTTGCAATTTCATCTATCTTTACTCCTAAGCAGTTTTTTCTACAGTTAAAGTCATATCATGAATGGCGGTCACGCGTACGTGTGTACCTATGGGTAAATCCTCACCCGTCACTTTCCACCAGCTATCGTCAATATTAATACGACCAACACCATTGGTAATTGGCTCAGATAACACCGCTTGACGATTCATTAAGTGCGCCAAACGATTATTAAGCTGGCTGGCAGCATCATGGCTATGGGAGTGATTAGGCCGAAGCTTCTGCCACAACACTAAGGCAATCATACTAAAAACAGCAAAACTCACCCATTGCGTGATAATGTCTTGCGTCAGCCACGCTACACCCGTAGTGACAAAAGCCGCCGCGGCAATCGCCAAAAAGAAAAAAGTGCCTGTCACCATCTCGACAATCAACAACACAAAGCCAAAGGCTGCCCACCACAAATAGGGTTCTTGCCACATCATACTATTCTCTACTACAACAATTACTGATTAAACAAAGGCTTAGGGGATGATGATGAGGCCACTTTAGGTGCCGAGCTACGCATTTCGCCCACTAAATCACCAATACCTGCAATCGAACCAATCACACTAGAAGCCTCTAACGGCATCAACACCAATTTGCTGTTAGGGCTTTTGGCAATTTCACCCAAGGCTTGAATGTATTTTTGCGCGACAAAATAATTAACGGCTTTGATGTCGCCTTCGGCAATGGCTTTTGATACCACTAAAGTAGCTTGTGCTTCGGCTTGTGCTTGGCGTTCACGCGCTTCTGACTCTAAAAATGCTGCCGCACGTGCACCTTCGGCTTTGAGAATTTGCGCTTGTTTTTCGCCTTCGGCTTTTAAAATATCGGCTTGGCGATGGCCTTCGGCATCTAAAATTTGTGCACGTTTAGTACGTTCCGCTTTCATTTGTGAAGCCATTGCTTCAACTAAATCGTGCGACGGCGTAATATCTTTAATTTCGATACGGGTGATTTTAATACCCCAAGGGCTGGTCGCTTGGTCAATGGTATTTAATAATTGCGAGTTAATTTGATCTCGCTGCGACAACATACTGTCTAGCTCCAGCGAGCCAATGACGGTTCGGATATTAGTCATGGTTAAATTACGGATAGCGTATTCTAAATTACTGACTTCATAGGCCGCTTGCGCTGCTTTAATGATTTGATAAAAACACACGGCATCAATCGTCACCATGGCATTATCGCGCGAAATCACTTGTTGTGGCGGCACATCTAACACCTGCTCCATGACATTGAGTTTTGCACCAACACGCTCAAAAAATGGCAATAAAAAATGCAAACCTGGTTGTAAAGTTTTGGTGTAGCGGCCAAAAGACTCCACGGTATATTCATATCCTTGTGGCACTTGCTGAATCGCTTTATAGGCAACGACAAAGACAAATCCCACAAACGCCAACACAAAAAAACCACCCATATTCTCTACTCCTCATTTTTACTCTTGATAAAGCATTTTTGACATTTATTTGCTTTTCACTGCTCAGCATTCGCTACTCTACAATAGAAAAGCGCATCTTTAACCCCCATCTTGTACTAGCTTTAGACTTATTCAGCAAGCACTAGCAACTCAGGACTTACGCATCGCACCGCGATTAGCGCGTTTTGTGAACATAAAACCGCCTAAAGCGGCTGAAATGTGAACAAATAAGCGATAGCCGCGTAAGTCCTAAACTGCCAGAGCCAAAGATAGCGTAAAAAAAAGACCTCACGAGGAGGTCTTTTCTATTAAGCATTTACTCTGACGTACAAAACAATGCTGCCTCTCAAATACCGCTTTAGAGTATTACCCTAAATTACAGCCATAAAAAAGACCTGTCTGAGTCTCAGACAAGCCTTTTTTAACCATCAAACAAGCAAATTACTCAGCAAAAGTAAACGGTGAAGGTTCTGTTTGAGTGGTGAATGCAGACATATTGACACGACGTTGCAAGCCCAACATCGTAGAGTAAGGCGCATTACGTTGAATAAAGTTCATTGCCCATGTCGGGGCAATGCCACCTGGATCAACAAAACCTTCGGCTTCTAAATGCACTTTCTCTTTACCAACGGGGGTAAACTTAACAATCATATCCTGCTCTTGCACACGCACTAAATTAGCTTGGGTCGGCAAATAATCAGGAACGGCACGAATACTTAACTGCATAAAGCCTTTTTTGGCCGTATATGGCTCAATCACTGCGTGTAAAATGGCATCTCGGTCTGGCATGGTGACAGGCGCGTTGTATTGCATATAGTAGTAGTATTCTGTGCTGGATACTTTTTTCAGCAAGCGCGAATCTAGGGTCTCCCAATACCAATGTTTGATATTATCAATGTCAAAATGTACACGGGCGACACTTTC
>JBKJUH010000082.1:0-3130 GCA_046590075.1 Agitococcus sp. | reverse complement strand
AAAAATACCGCAGAGCGCGGTATATTTTGCTCTTGAGAATGTACAGGATGCGAAGCCTGACCACACAATGGGGCGTGGTTTTAGCAGGATAGCGGGATCATTCGTACGCGTCAAGCCGATAAATACGTATTTTCAACGGGGTTTTAATGGCTGTTTGTAGGGCCGTTTTTTAAACACAGCGTGCATTATTAACGCCTAAATATTGGGGTCTGGGGCGCAGTGGAACGGAAAACCGAGTTAAGAGGTCAATAGTGGTAGTTACCACATAGCTGCTAAAAGCGACATCTTCGGAAGTGTATTTATGATTTTTTCTATTTCGGGTTTGGGGAGCAATGGAACAAGAAATGCACTTAAAGGGGTCGACTCAGAAAACGGAATATAAAGTACGTTAAGCTCTGTGAAGGGGTAGTTACTACGTCCGTGTAAAAAGTACCCTCTTGGATGAGATATAAAAATAGGAGGTCAAAAACCGTGGGTAAGCCTTGGCGCAGTTGGCTTCGCGTAAAATCCTACGCTACTTTATGTCGTCTGTTTAAATTCACACTAAGTCGGTTCGCCGTTCCATTGCTCCTTAACCCCTAAAATCGGAATTTTCGGCGGTTTGGGCTTATCCCTATTATGGGAATCATCGAAAGAGCCAATCTAAATCAATCGCATTAGGGAGTGTATAAAGTATTGGCTATTGGTGCATATGTGGACGGATTTCGGGTTCATTGGCATGGGCTAAAATTATCGGCTGTTGCTGAAAATACGCAGGGGAGGGTGGCTAGTCATCACTATAAAAACCCTCCATCTCTTCGAGATGTTCTTGACTAAACAACACCAATTTCTCCAACTGTATTTTAATCGCTCGTAAGGTCACGCCTTTGTCCTTGAGTCGTCTGACATACCCATGTGTTTTCGGAATCTCTGGCATACCCTCTTTAGAGCCACGGGTGCGTTTCCATTCATCTTGGATGAGATCCCTGATTTTTTTAATCTGCTCACGCACCCCACCAAAGCCCGGACTTCGCCATAGGCTATGAATAAACTGCCTTAACTGCTCGTCGTTTTTAGTACGGATAGCGTTGACGATGTTTAAACGAAACCCGTCATAGGAGGCGCGTGTATATCGCCACGTCCAACGCGGCTTGCTATCAAACTTAGTGACGATTCTTACTAGATTATAATTCGTGACAGCAACACGCTGTTTATCCATTTTGGGATCACGCCATTTTTCATCACCACCGATCCCTTCTTGAAATTTGCCATCGGTCACCAACAGAATCCAATGCAGATTGGCATCCCCTTTCTGGGGATGCCAGAAATACAGTTTGGCGGTCGCATGGCCAGCCCTGCGTTTACGCAGAGCTTGGACACCGCTAATTTGGCAATCGTAACGGCTATGGATTTTAGAGGCGAAGAAACCAGCCTTCTTAACAGGGATAACTCCCTGAATATACCGAGTCGATCCGCTGGAGACGGCATCTGATATGCGCTGCATGAAAACGGTTTTTTTGGTGAACACAAAAGGGTCACTTGGACGCTGCATAAAACAACCTTTTATCTAAGTTTCTTTGCTGTACGTTTTTTGTACACTTTACGATCGTAAAGTGAGAAGTTTTTTTACACACCGATGTAATCTAATATATAGGGGAAAAAATTGGTAATGTATTTGAATAATTGAGATTGCTGCTATTTGCAAAAATGGCCGTTTTGCAACATACTTATTGGGCTATTTCTAGGGCGACCAACCCACACTCAGTTTGAGTGTGGTGGCCGCCAGCCCCTGCACTCATGTTCCATCGAGTGCAAGGGCCGCCAAGCCCTAGCACTCAAAAGCGTTTGTCGCGTATGCGACATAAGCGAAAACTTCCAATTTTCGCCTAGTACGGTGAAGCCGCATACTTGTAATTAAGTTGGTGCGGCTACGCTAAGCGCTGGGGGTTGCGATACCCCCTTCGACTTAATCACGATAATGTTTGACCATTGCAAAATGGGGATTGGGCGACAATGAAACGGCGCACAGGAGGAAATGTCTGTGTGACCTGTTATTGGTGAAAGTGGGTAATCAGTCCCACCTGCGGCAACACCTGAAACGAAAGGGTTGACGCATGCTAGACACGAAGGCTTCTGAGAGCGTCGAAAGGCGTTAGGGCATTGAGGAGAAATCTGGAAATGCTGGCACCTTCAAAAAGCCGATGGATCGGTGATATGAGGGGTCGATGTATAGCTCAACCGTGTAACGGCATCCCAAGAGGATGCTGTCTAGAGTGACTGTAAGCCGTTGTTGTGACTGTAAAAAGTTTCAATAATCGGTAGCTTGTTAGACTGTTTGATGCGGGTAACGGACTCGCTTTGGAATCTCGGAGCCGTGAAACTTAATGTCCTTTGGGCATTGGGGTAAGCGTATGCGATGTATCAAACATTAGAGCGGCGGCGTAGGGTCACGTAGTAGCTGATAGCTAATTTGGGAATCGCTAAGGGATACATGAGACGGCTGGAAACCGTTGAAAACGATCTAAACAATCGTTGTGTTCTATGCGAGGGAGATGTGGCAAGTAGGGTTTGAAAAGACGGGCTGAACCGATGTGGGTTCGTCTGAGTACCGAAAGCTGCAACCGTATGAGAAACGCTTTTTAGGGTGGTTCCTAATTGAGTGTGTTGGAAGTAGCAGTCAGGAAACATAAAGTGTGTGTCATTGGCGTGATGCACACTGGAGTTTTTTGGCAAGTAAAAGCGAGTGGATGCTCGCTGTATTGGGGGGTTGGAACCCCCAATACAACTTATTGAGTTAATGCAATGGGGTGGTTTATTTCGATTGATTCGAGATAAGTGTGCCCAATTTTATTCTCACGCCTCGACCCGTGGCAGGGTAAAACATACATCCAAAAACCGTGTTGTTTAACGTGTCAGTCTGATGACTGCTCAATGTTAAGTACCGTGTTATTTGTGTTTGTATGGGGGTGTGACGACGCGTGAAATTTGCTTTGATTGTTGTAAAAGACCTGTTCACGGATCCCTAGTAAGTGGTTTATGGCGGCTGTTTTGCCCTAGTCCACGATACAATATTTGCGTCTAGCTAACTTTTGCGATCGAGGTCAAATGCTGTAAATTTGATAGTGGCTTTGTTTTTAAGCCAGTTTCAAAT
>JBKJUH010000314.1:0-3490 GCA_046590075.1 Agitococcus sp. | reverse complement strand
CGCCAAAGAGCAAGAACTTGCCGACTTATTAGCCGAAGAAACCTCCCCCGAACGAGTTGCCCGTATTGCTGAATTACGCGAAGAAATTAGCAAACTCAAATTACGTTTAGAACGTATCCCATTTATTGACACCTTTGATTTGCGTTTTAATAATCACATCAAAGTCGCTAAACCCTCGGCACAAGCGGTGATGTTTTGTATTATGGATGTCTCAGGCTCCATGAGCCAAGCGACCAAAGATATGGCTAAACGCTTCTTTTTATTACTGTATTTGTTTTTGAAGCGTAATTATACCAAGATTGATATTGTCTTTATTCGTCATCACACCAGTGCCAAAGAAGTCGATGAAGACGAGTTTTTTTACTCACGCGAAACAGGCGGTACGATTGTTTCCAGCGCATTAAAATTGATGAACGATATTATCGCTGCGCGTTATCCTGCCAATGAATGGAATATTTATGGCGCACAAGCGTCAGACGGGGATAACTGGAGTGATGATTCGCCGTTATGCCAAAAAATTCTCTGTGAACAAATTATTCCCGTAGTGCAGTATTTTTCCTATATCGAAATCACCCCACGTCAGCATCAAGCGTTATGGCTGGCTTACGAAGAAGTAGAAGCACAATTTCCTGACCATTTTGCCATGCAGCAAATTGTCGAAGCGAGCGACATCTACCCCGTCTTTAGAGAATTATTTGCGAGGAAGCCCGCATGAGCAGAGCGACTAGCCCTATTTCCACAGGTTCAGAATGGTCATTTCCACTCATTAACGCCTACGATGCCGCCATTAAAGACATCGCCATTAACGAGTTTGGTATAGACACTTACCCTAATCAAATTGAAGTTATTTCTGCCGAACAAATGATGGATGCTTATGCCTCCGTTGGTATGCCCATTGGTTATCACCATTGGTCTTTTGGCAAACACTTTGTTAGCACCGAAAACGCCTACCAACGCGGACAAATGGGTTTAGCCTACGAAATTGTCATTAACTCCAACCCGTGTATTGCCTATCTCATGGAAGAAAATACCATGACCATGCAAGCATTGGTGATTGCCCACGCCTGTTATGGCCACAATTCTTTTTTTAAGGGCAATTATTTATTTAAGACATGGACAGACGCGAGCAGTATTATTGATTATTTGGTTTTTGCCCGTACTTATATTCGTAAATGTGAAGAACGTTATGGTGTTGAGGCAGTCGAAGCCTTATTAGACTCCTGTCATGCGTTAATGAATTATGGCGTTGACCGTTATAAACGTCCTTACCCGATTTCCGCCGAAGAAGAACAACTCCGCCAAGATGAACGTGAAGATGCCATTCAAGCGCAGATCAATGATTTATGGCGCACCATTCCTGTCGGCAATCGTCCTACTAAAGCTGAAGATGCGGTGCGCTTTCCTTCTGAACCCCAAGAAAACTTACTGTATTTTTTTGAGAAAAATGCACCTTTGCTAGAAAAATGGCAACGGGAAATTGTACGTATTGTGCGTAAAATCGCCCAGTATTTTTACCCGCAACGACAAACCCAAGTAATGAACGAAGGTTGGGCAACGTTTTGGCATTACACCCTACTCAATCGTTTATATGATAAAGGTTTAGTCACCGATGGTTTTATGCTGGAGTTTTTGCAATCTCATACCGCTGTTGTTGCCCAGCCGTCTTTTGACTTGCCTTATTATCGTGGCATTAATCCTTATGCCTTAGGCTTTGCCATGTTTCAGGATATTAAACGTATTTGCCAGCAACCCACCGACGAAGATAAATATTGGTTTCCTGAAATTGCAGGCAGCGATTGGTTAGCCACGGTTAAATTTGCTATGCAAAACTTTAAGGACGAAAGCTTCATTCAACAGTTTTTAAGTCCTACTGTCATGCGCCAATTTCGGATGTTTAGCGTGTTAGATGACAGTAAAAAAGACGTGTTAATGATTGGTGCAATCCATGATGACTCTGGCTTTCGGCAATTACGGCAGTCGTTATCTTACCAATACAATCTCAGTATGAATGAGCCCAATATTCAAGTGTGGGCAGTCAATTTACGCGGTGACCGTTCCATTACTTTACGTCATGTCCGTCAACAAGGACGGCCATTGGCAGACAGTTCGGCGGCAGTGTTAAAACATTTGCATTATTTATGGAAGTTTGACGTGCATTTGGAATGTTGGGATGACACGCATTTAGTAGAAACAGTGTCTTGTACGGGGGATGGCATTAAAGTGGTTAAACATTAGTTTCGGACTTACACTAAAGGGCTTCGGCTCCGCTCAGCCATTATAAGGCTGCTCCCTGAGCGGAGTCGAAGGGTGTCAGTGGTTCGATACTTCGACAAGCTTAGCATCACCACGAACGGGAAAGCTTTGTGTGATAGTACTCAAAACGCATACGCAAAATAGTTATTGACCATTCACGAAAAACTGGTACAACAATCCGACTCAATGTAAGCTAGACAATAATTTTACGTTACACTCTACGGATTACGCACAACTCGTTGTACTTTGTCGTTTTTGACTGTTGTTGCTTGCATACATGACCTTAAATGTCTGTGCAAACAACAACACGCTCATCACAGACGTTTTCTGCGTACCCTAAGACCCAGTTTTTGGCAAAACTAAAACAATAAAAAACGCCAAATACTACAGGACGCACGCTTATGAAAACCGTTGCCAACTTATTTTCAACTGCCTATACCCGTTTAGGAGCAGACCATCAACAAGACCGTCATTTTATGACGATTGAGCGGATGTCGCCCGAAGAGGATGGTTACGGCACGTATGTCAAAAGCGTCGAAGGCTTGGCGCAAAACGAATACTGGATTGCGCGCGAAAAAAACCTACTGATGTTGTTAAAAAAAACGCCTCATATTGTGCGTTTACGCCGTGAAGAAGAAAAAACCAACAACTCCTATCAAACCGTCAAAACCAAAGACGCGGGCATTTCTGTAGCGCACTGGTTAGGTACCAAACCCACATTGGCCGCCACGCAAACAACTCAGCAGCATCCTTTTGAAGCCGTCGGCGCGTTTTTGAACCTAGCCAAGTTTAGTTTGTTGGCCTTAAAAGGCATACACCAAATGGGTGTCATTCATGCCAATTTGCGACCCGATAATATTTGCATTCCTTATGCACCGCGTCCTTATGAGTTTGATACCGAGCTAAAACTGGATTATGAAGGGCTCACACTCATCGACTTTATGTTTGCGATTAGTAGCACCTTAAAACTGTCGCGGCCACTGCCCATTCATGTATCGGTTACACCATCCACACAATCCGAGCAAGTGCGTATTGCCCTTACCGAAGACCGAAAAAATCGTAATACCGACTTTATTCAGCGCATTGATTACAGCGTCGATTTATATGCCTTAGGCGTTATTTTAGACCACCTATTTCAACAAAATCTGTCTTATCCTGTCGGGTTAGATGCCGAATTGTCGATGGAAATTCATAAGTTTATTCGCGAATTAAAAAGCTATCAGTACGGTATTCCTGA
>JBKJUH010000255.1:0-3354 GCA_046590075.1 Agitococcus sp. | reverse complement strand
GGGCAACAATCAAACGTTTAAATTGTTCAGGCTGCGCTAAACGGCCTTTGATTTGCACGACTTGTTCTTGATTGCCTGATTTAATCGTTCCTGACGGCAACTCCGCATTTTCCGCTTTTAATACCCGTAACACTTCGTCCATACCCACGCTATAGGCTTGTAAAGCTTGGGGTTTGAGGTTGATACGCACTTCGCGTTTGACTGCACCCAAAATTTCAACTTTACCGACACCCGATACCGTTTGCAGACGTTTACTGATTTTTTGGTCGATGTAGGTACTTAACTCACGCATAGGCAAGGTGGTTGACGTAAACGCCAAAGACAACACAGGTGTTGAGCCCGGATTGTATTTCTCAATAATCGGGTCTTTAATTTCATCACGAAACGTCGTTTTGAGTACCGCGATTTTGTCGCGTACATCTTGTACGGCAACGGGTACAGGCACATTTAAATAAAACTCAATAGCAATAAAAGAGCGGCCTTCGTAAGACGTTGAAATAACCCGTTTCACCCCTGAAATGGTATTGACCGCATCTTCTATTTTACGGGTGACATCCGACTCCACCACTTCGGGCGACGCACCAGGGTAATGGGTGGAAACAATAACAAAAGGAAATTCGACGTTGGGAAACTCCTCAACGCCTAAATCTTTATAGGCAAATAAACCTAAAACCATGAGCGCAAACATCATCATGGCAGCAAAAACAGGATTTTGAACACTAATGCGGGTCAGCCACATAACTGCTTACTCCGCCATTTTAATGGGCATATTAGCCACTTGCGCCGTTAAATGGGCTAACACAACTACATCGCCTGCCTGCAAGCCTGTTTTCACCAGCGTTTGATTACGCGCGTTATCCACTGTGCCTAAGGTCAGTATTTGTTTCGCGAGTTTTTGCTGTACCAATGTCCAAACGTAGGGTTGCTTTTGTTCGTCATAACGAATGGCGGTATTGGGAATGGTCAAGCCTGTTTCGGCCGCACTAACTGCTAAACGGCCTTGCACAAACAAACCTGCTTTGAGTGTTAATTGCGGATTAGGAACTTTGGCGTAAAAAGTGACAGCGCGTGTCCCTGCTTCGGCCATCGGATTAACACGACTGACTTTACCCGTAAACGACTCACTAAAACCTTGTACGGTAAAAATAACCGATTGACCGACGGCTAAGGCAGCTACGTGTTCGGCAGGAATAATGGCCGTTAACTCGAGTTCTTTCAGGTCAACAATATCCACCAAAGGTGCACTCATGGCCACTGTTTGCCCAGCTTGCACATAACGCTTGGCAATAATACCGCTCATGGGTGCGTTGACCACTGCATCATTTAAGGCTTTACGAGCGATAGCAACAAGCGACTCTTGAGCTTTAACATTTTCGGCGCGAGCACTGGCTTCAGCAACACCCCGCTTATACTCAATATCCGAAACATAATGGTCTTTATACAACTTGGCGTTACGCTCTTGTACCGCATTGGCCAAAATAGCTTCCGCTTTGGCCGACGCTAAAGCGGCATCGGCTTGACGTAAACGCGAGCTTAAATCTTGCGTGGCCAATAACACCAACACCTGCCCTACTTTCACCGACTCGCCTTCGCGTACCAACACTTTAGTCACATTCGAAGCCACCTGCGCTTGCACAGTCGTATGGTTAAAAGCATCCAGTTGGCCTGTAATCGTTACGCCTGCTTGTAAGGTACTTTCAGTTACAGTGAAAATATCCGCAGGAGATAACTCAAGACTGGGAGTCGTAGCGGCTGTTTTCAGCGTATTATCGGCGGATGTTTTGTCACCACAGGCGGTCAACAATAGCGAACTTATCGCCAACGTCAGTGCCGACAAAACCAAATGTTTGTGAAAAAAAGGCAAGGTTTTAGGATTCATTGTTGTCGCCTTGAATGGATGTTGGGGCAAGTCCTTGCCATAAAATGGGAATAAATTGCTGAGCCAGCTGTTGCACATCGAGTTCAGGATTGGCCATTGCTGTAGCCACCACACCATCAAAAATCACACACCATAACATTGCTAAATGCTGTTTGGGAATATCTTGACGGGTTAAGCCTCCTGCTTGCATCACTTCGACAAACTGTGCGGAAAGCTGCCAAATATGATGATATAAATCATGCAAACGCTGGGCTATTTCTGGCTCTTGCGCTTGGCTCATCACTTCTAAATAGAGGCGTGTCCATTGACGGTCAACTGCACAACGCGACCACGCCAAAGAAAACAATTGTGTCACCGCTTGCATGGGCTCACCCTGCTGACCTTGAGCAATAGCGGCTTGGATTTCAGCTTGTACGGGTGAGGTATCCCGTTGCAAACGTGCATCTAATAAGGCAAAAAACAAATCGTTTTTATTGCGAAAATGCCAATAAATCGCGCCTTTGGTCATGCCTGCGGCGGCGGCAACTTCATCTAAAGACGTTTTTTGCCAACCTTTTTGCGCAAAAACCGTCATCGCGGCAGATAAAATACGTTCACGGGTTATATTAGGGGATTCAAACGCCATTAAAGCAGGATAGTTTTCGGCTGAACCCAGTGCTTTAACGACAATATCAACCGACAGATGTGTGGCTTCCGCTAACATTTCAGCAGTAATAGCGGAAATTTCGTGCTGGTGGCACAACTGTTTAAGGGCGGCAATTAATTTATCACGCATAACACAACATACTCATTAGTATGGGCATACCTTAGAGTATGTTATGGGGGATGTCTAGGTGAGAATTACTGTTTATAATTGGTTCTGTGCCTCAAGTTTTTTGTCATTTGCATCGGACAGGCTTCGACTCCGATCAGCCAGCGTATTGACTCTAAGTGGTCAGCGTAGTTGCTCCCTGAGCGGAGTCGAAGGGCTGACACGCCACACCGCATATTCCGCCACTTGTGTCACCGCCACGCCATGCCCATCAAACACGTCTATATGCAATTGCGCACGCGCTCGACCTTTATGACTGAGTGTTTTCTGCAATTGGGCTAATGCCTCACCATGCGGCAAAGTCGCTCGGGCTTTGAAATCGGTAAGAATCGGTTTTTTATAGTGAATATCGGCATGAGTAACTGCTACTTGATATTCACCCTGATAATGATTTTTTGTCCACAACATCAAGGCTACCCAACCTGACACTGTCGCTAAACTGCTAATGCTACCCGCAAACGCTGAGCCTTTATCATTATGATTACATGCGAGTGGCGCAGATAAAATCAGATGTTGACCATCATAACGTTCAATCTGCACTTGCATGGCGACGGCTAAGGGAATGTGCTGATACAGAAAGGCTTGCATGTCATCGGTTGAATACATCATCTCACGCAGGCCAATGCTGAACAAAGTCACTGACTGACAATAATGTGGGTTGACG
>JBKJUH010000232.1:0-2621 GCA_046590075.1 Agitococcus sp. | reverse complement strand
GCTGGGTGCTTGTCGCACTTGACGCAAAAGTTAGGTTTAAGCTCCGTCTTGAGCAAAACCATTATAGTATAACGTCCTTTTATTTGGTCTATGGATTTGAACAATTGCCTTATAAAGGTAAACAGTACATTGGTCATTAGAGTAACTACAAGTAGATGGCAATAAAGTACGATGCAAATACACAGTTATGCCACTACCTTCATATCTATCAACACTTTTATCATTTACAGACCACTTTCCCTCTTTTGCTTGATGCAATATTTTAGAGTCTGTTAGATGTATATTAACCCAAGCACCATCAATATAAAGACTATTATCCCTGAAAAAACACTTTTTTGAATCCCAAAGATATAAACCACCATCAGTTCCACATTTATTTGAGTTTCTGATTTTCCAAGCATTTGCTATTTCGCTTGCATTTATTGGTAATGCTAACAACAAAATAATCAAAAAAAAACCAAAAGGCATAATTTAAAACCTAACTACCCGCTTAACGCGCAAGTACCCACAACAAAATTAACAACTGAGATTACCTCAGAACCATAAAAAATAACACAATTATCGGCTGGGTACTTGTCGCTGTTGAAGCCGAAGTTAGGTTAAAGCTCAGACAATTACTTGATTTTTAACAAAAAAATAAACAAAGCAAACTACAAATAACCTTGATAAATTTTTAGAATTAGCAAAACACTTATACATAATGATTTAGGCTTTTAAATATATCAAGCTCACTACGAATAATCTTCACGGACTCTAAGTTTTCTTCACAAACTATTCTCATAAAATCGTTATGCCCATAGTAGTAAGTCAAAGTAAAAAGTATTTTTCCAACCTTCCCATACCACCTTTCCACTGGCCCTGGAAAATCTTCCTCAAGTGGTGTAAAAACTGGATTCACACTTACTCTTGCCCTTACCATTTCAAAAGTTACATCGTAATCAAAATAATGATTCATGTATATTTTTTCAGGCACATACTGATTTTCAAAAAACTCCCAGAATAAATCTCTTTCTTGCCATTCAATTTTTGATCTGGACATGATTTGCTTCCGTTTCTCGAAATACTCCCTTTCCTTTTGAGACCAATAGTTTCTCATAAGAACCTAACTACACGCATAACGCGCAAGTACCCACAACAAAATTAAAAACTGAGATTACCTCAGAACCATAAAAAATTATACAATAATCGGCTGGGTACTTGTCGCTGTTGATGCAAAAGTTAGGGTGGGAAAGAACAGGATTCGAACCTGTGTCTAATTTAATAGAGCGCCGTTCCGTGAGGAAGCGGCGCACCTTCAGCCACTCAGTCATCTTTCCCATGTTTACAGTAAATTATCAAGTCACAACTCACAATATATATTTTATTATTCCTTTACCTACAAGATGCGAGCCTTCTTGTATGCGCCACTCTCTGCCGATTTTAAGCTTCTCTCTCAAGCATTTTGAGTCAAGAAAAGTCACTAAAAGTAATCTACTTTCACTCGGATACAACCACTCGCCCTTTTTTAGCTCAATTTGACCAATATAAAATACACAACTGTTTGACTCATCAAAATTATGATTAGGGCGATATTTTTCTGTTATTGGAGATTTTCTGCCCCCATCATTTGTGGCTAAAAGTGATATTTCCGCCTCAACTAATAACGGTTCATCACTGACTGTATCTAGTACGTCATAAAACACAATCTAAAACCCTAACTACTGCATTAACAGGCGAAAACCCACAACAAAATATGCAAGTGAGAGTTTGCCAAAAACCTAAAATATAACGTAGTAAGTGGCTGGGTTTGCGTCCTAGTTAAATGCCAAGTTAGGGCATTACACCAACCCAAACAACGAAATAAATCCACAGAAACACCTAATTCTATTTCTATTTCTATTTCTTGATATTTTATTCGATTTCAACATTTTTGAATTCAGGATCAGAGTCAAATACTGACTTAAAAAATAACAAGCATTGATCTTCTTTAGTCATTTTCTCTTTACCGAATAGTTTTTCTTTAAATGTCCTGAGTTTATCGACTTGAAATACCCATTCGTTACTATCACCTTCTGTACTGACCCCCAGCATGTAGCTGCGACCAGCCCATGAAATGTAAGTATACCAGCCCCAATCCTCAGCGTCAGGCTCATCAAACTCAAATTTTTCTGAAAGTATACCTTTTAACCAAAGTAATAATGACTGACCAAATATAGGATTAATTGGATTCTCACTCTCTTTGGTTACATCAAATTTATCTGTTTTAAATCGGATTATGAAATGCATTGGCTATTACCTTGCCCTAACGTCAGCGCATAACGCGCAAGCACCGAAACAATTTGAACTTGCATAGGCGGCTGGGTGCTTGTCGCTGTTGATGCAAGAGTTAGAAGCGTTTAATTTTTAACGATGAAGTGCAGGAGATGAATGATGAGTAGAGCAAGCCCTGTTGATATGCGGAAGGCATTGGAAACAGTACAAGCATTAAAAGATGTGGGCATTTTATTTGTACCAATACCAATTTTGGGTAGTGGGTCGAAGTTATGTTTTGCCATAAATATCTCGACCGAATTCGACCTTGTTAATGAATAAGCCGATGACGGTATCGTGCATTATCGGGGATTTAGAAAAACAGATTGTCT
>JBKJUH010000056.1:0-2741 GCA_046590075.1 Agitococcus sp. | reverse complement strand
GTTGCCAGGCCTGTATCGACATTTGCCCAACACAAGCCATTGTTGCGCCCTATCAACTGGATGCACGTTTATGTATTGCCTATTTAACCATTGAATATACAGGCAGTATTCCCGAACATTTACGCGCCAAAATTGGCAATCGTATTTTTGGCTGTGATGACTGTCAGTTAATTTGTCCGTGGAATCGTTACGCACAACTGAGCCGAGAAAGTGATTTTCAAGCCCGACATGGTTTAGATAATCAGTCGTTATTACAACTATTCTCGTGGTCAGAACAAAACTATTTAGACAAAACCGAAGGCTCACCCATTAGGCGTATTGGTTATGAAGGCTTTTTACGCAATATTGCTATTGGTTTAGGCAATGCGCCTTTCTCGCAAGAAATTATCACCGTTTTAGAAAACCGCATGAGTAATGTCACAATTTTGGTGCAAGAGCACATTTTATGGGCGATAAATCAGCAGTTGGGCAAGGTTTAGTACTTGGCGAAATAAAAGCAATCGGTTAGTCTCATATTTGCAGGATTTTTAATGAAGACAACCACTCAGGAAAACGTAAATGAAAAAGCTCTTTGCAATGGCACTATTGGCAAGTTCTTCTGTAGTCATGGCTGACCAAGATGTCGGTTGTGGTTTAGGAACAATTTTATTCGCAGGTAAATCTGGCGTTGCCATGAAAGTATTAGCCGCAACCACCAACGGTTCTTACGGCAATCAAACTTTTGGTATTACGTCGGGTACTTTAGGTTGTCAGTCGGATGGTGTGGTTAGCTCTCGCGCTCGTTTAAGTATGTTTATGGGTACTAACTCTGACCGCGTCGCGCGTGATATGTCTGTCGGTCACGGTGAGTCCTTAAATATTTTAGCGGATTTGATGGGCGTCAAAGAACAAGATAAATCGTTGTTCTTTCAAACTGCTCAAGCTAATTTCAGCACTATTTTTGCTGCTGACAATCAAACCGCAGGTCAAGTTTTAGCCACTTTACAACAAGTGATGGCTAAAGATGCTGTCTTAGCTGCATACACTGCCGCTTAATCACCACAATCAAAGGAAGACAAACATGAAAAAACTTTTGGCAATGACGTTATTAGTTGCAGCTTCTTCAGTCACAATGGCCGACAATGATGCAGGTTGTGGTTTAGGTTCCATGGTGTGGGCTGGCCAATCGGGTATTGCTCCGAAGATTTTAGCAGCAACAACAAACGGCACTTCTGGCAACCAAACCTTTGGCATCACCTCAGGTACATTGGGCTGCCAAGCTAACGGCGTTATTACTTCAACCGCCCGTTTAAATATGTTTATGGGAACTAACTCCGAGCGTGTGGCGCGTGATATGTCTGTCGGTCATGGTGAGTCCTTAGACGTATTAGCCAACTTAATGAACATTAAAACCGAAGACAAAGGCGCGTTTTTCGAAGCTGCTAAAGTCAATTTTGGTAAGATTTTTGCCCCTGAAAATCAAACAGCAGGTCAAGTATTGGCAGCTTTACAACAAGTTATGGCCAAAGATGCCGTTTTAGCCGCTTACCAAGCCAGCTAATCCGTTGTCTATCAACTAGCCCCTCATTTGAGGGGTTTTTTGTTTTGATGTAGCGATTTACACTGCATTTATAGTTTTTTGCCTTTGCAGGGATGCTGTGGTGCATCTGTTTGAGGCATGGATGCCGAGTTATGCGCCACAAATGGTTTTGCTTACTTTTGTCGAAACAAAAGTAAGGCCTGCGGCAGGCATCGGCAAAACGAACTAGCACAAGCAATAGGTGGTAGACACTTCGACAGGCTCAGTGCAAACGGTAACTTGTGTAGATACCTATAAAACTACATTCACAATTTTCACATATTATTAAAATACAATGACTTATAAATTATCGCGTTTAACTTGCCTCATCGGATTTTTAGCTTATTCCACCCACTCTTTTGCCGCACCAATTGACAACTGGTTAGCACAAGCCCAACAACAACAATTAAGCTCTCATCCCTATTGGCAAATTTTATTGCGCTACGAAAAAAAGCAAAACGACAAACTGATTAGCCTTATCGACCAATCATCTTTTTTTGTCAGTGCCGACGGTAAAAATAATGCCGAAGCTGAATTATCCGCCACCTTAATTGGCCTTGTTGCCCCTGCGCCCACTATAGCCGATGATGCGATTGCCTGTCGTTTTCCCGCCCGCACCGCTTGGCTCAAGCAACAATTGCACTTCACCGACAATGAATTGCCGCCAGCTAACTGCCCTGCTTTGAGCACATGGCTCCACGGCATTAACCCGCACGAAGCCACGCTCGTTTTTGCTGCCGATTATGTCAATAATCCATCATCAATGTTTGGTCATACCTTATTGCGTATTGACGCACCCGACCAAACCGAAGAAACGCGTTTATTAGCGTATGCCGTGAATTATGCTGCCCAAACCAATACATCAAACGGTTTAGAATTTGCCTACAAAGGCATCAGTGGTGGTTATGCTGGGGCGTTTTCGATACTGCCCTATTACGAAAAAGTCAAAGAATATAACGATTTTGAAAACAGAGACTTATGGGAATATCAGCTCAATCTAACGCCTGATGAAATCAAGCAATTATTAGCCCATTTATGGGAAATGAAAGGCGTTAATCTGCCCTATTATTTTTTTGCGTCTAATTGTTCGTATCAATTATTAGGTTTAATAGAAGCAGCTCGACCTAACACTTATCTTCGTCGAGACTTTCCTGTTTATGCCGCCCCTACCGATACGCTTCGA
>JBKJUH010000013.1:0-7561 GCA_046590075.1 Agitococcus sp. | reverse complement strand
GTGTCGCCATGCTGTCATCACACAACTCGTAATAATCACTTTCTAAGGCTAAAACACCCACTAAATGATAACGACCAAAATCCGCCTGAAATTGGCCGTTTTGATAACTCATGGGCTGGCGTTCGTATTTAATTAAATATGGCAAACGGTTGCGCTGGCATTTACCCGACAAAATCACATAATCTTCATCGACTTTGGCCGCCAAACTTAAATCGCCAATTTTCGACAGAATCGAATCATCCAACTTGGCTAAATTCACACCACCTTCAGTATTGGCGGAGACACTGCGACTTTGCGCCACCACCGATTGACTCACCCAATCAATAAACTTCTTAAAGTCTTCTTCGGTTTGCGCATTAACGTGTAGCACTTGGTCGGTTAACTGGCGTAATGCCTCTAAGTCAGCATATTGACCGACACCTATCGCCACTAATGATACTTGCTTTTGATAATATTTTTGCCAACGATACAGCGCGTTTTTGATGTTGTCGGTGGGTTTGCCATCGGTCATGATATAAACGACGGGTTTCCAATCGCCTTTGCGGTCAGGTGTGGTTTTAACGACGTTTTTGTCGATTTCCGCCATCAAATGTTCGAGTGCATTGCCTAATGCCGTACCTGAACCTATAGGCAAACGAGGTGGATAAAACGATGCCACTTCAACTAACGGCGTCAGTGTTTTTGCTTTACCTGCAAAGGCAATAATGGAGAGATAGACCGTTTCTAAGGCATGAGGATCGGTGCGTAAACTGCGTACCAAACGCTCTAAACCTTGTTGTAATTGGCGAAGATTGTCACCCGCCATCGACTCGGATACATCCAGCAAAAAGAAAATGGGTAATCTACGCATGATGATAACTTCTTGTTTTATAAGCTGAGTCTAGAAAAAACTTCGTAGCCCGTATGATAATACGGGACTGCCCAATCATTAAACCCACTGTCTTTAGCCTTCATTCGCTGCAAACCCGTATGAGCATCATAGGTATCTACACATCTTTTTTAGGTGGCATGAGACAAGATTCTAGCGATGAAATTCCCCTCCTCGGAGGGGCTAGGGGTGGGTTTAATCGTACAAAAACCAGTGCTTTTTCTACTAACACACCCCTAACCCCTCTCAAGAGGGGAATTTAACGCATTTTATTGTCTCATTCATCACTCAAAACTTGTGTAGATGCCTATGATTAGCATACGGGCTACAAAAAAACCATTCACATTAAAACACAATATTAATTTCCGCTGGCGGTGGGGGCAGCGCACTACTAGTGCTCGGTGTTTGATTGGCAGTGACCGTTGCTGAAACCCATTGAAAAAAGCCCGAAAAGGTACTGCTATCCATGGTATCTAAACTTACAACGGTATCGGTAAGACGTTTTAAAGAACTGGCATCGGCCTTATACCCTGCGGCACAGGCAATAATTTTAGCAAACGGACGGCGTTTAATTTCAGGAATAGCTTCGCTAAACGCCAAAGTATCAGACGGTTTGCCATCGGTCATAATAAATAATAAGGGTCGCCAATCGCCTTCATCGGGGACAGAAGATAACCGTACTTCGGCATCTATCTTCTGACAAATGCGCTCTAAACCTTCACCCAAAAAAGTTGCCCCTGAATCGGGACAGACAATCTCAGGTAATACAGTTTGTTTGAGTGCAGTGAGCGGCAAGACTTCTTTAATCAGCGAATCAAAGGTGACAATAGATAAATAGACACTATCAAGGGCATGAGGATTTTGCCGCAACGACGACATCATCGCCCGTAAACCAATATTCACCGACTCAATCGGTTCACCCCGCATCGAACCTGATGTGTCTAATAATAAATAAACAGGCAAACGCCGTGCTGTCATAGACACCTCAGGGCAAATAGGTTTTTAATATTTCAACAAAAGAATCGCTAGCATGACTATTACCGATGGCTTTAAACTTCCATGCGCCGCCTTCGCGTACCACTTCGGCAAAGGTCAACGAACACATATAGTCGTAGGAGTTATCGCCACTGATATTATAACGGCACAACTCTTTGCCTTTACCGTCAACAGCGCGAATATAACAATTTTTCACCGAACCAAAATGTTGACCGCGCTTTTCGCCATCATAAATAGACACGACAAAAATAATGCGTTGGTATTGTTCGCTGAGGCTATTGAGCTTGACGATGATTTGCTCGTCGTCACCATCACCTGCGCCTGTACGGTTATCGCCCGTTAACCAAATATGGCCACTCGGATGTTTTTGACTATTAAAGAAAATGACATCGCCTTTCATTAAGTCCTGTTGCGGTCCTAAACTAGCGACTTTACCGTTGGCATCCAATAAAAATGCCACTGCGTCTAAATCAAACTCTTGGGGTTTTGGGGCAAATAATCCGCCAAATAAACCTTTTTTGGCAACGGGTTCGGCAATATCCCAACCCAAACCAATAGTAACTTGGGTTAAATCGTTTTCTTCTTTGCGTAAAGAAAGACCTTCACCTTTTTTGAGACTTAAAGCCATTATTTTGCTCCTTTTTAGGACTTACGCGGTTATCGCTTATTTGTTCACATTTCAGCCGCTTTATGCTGCCTTAGGTTCACAAAACGCGCTAATCGCGGTGCGTAAGTCTTGTGTGTTAATTAACGAGTTAGCTTAATTGCTGCACTCACTTCACCAACATAAATATCCGTCGTTGGTTGGGGCGTAGGCAAGGTCTGATAACCACTGACAAAACCTTTTAACGCCATATAGGGCAAATTTACACCCGATAAACAGGCCATTGCCATACCGCCTGAGGGTCTAGCATTGATTTCTAACAATTTAATACCATTTTTACCTTCACGAAACTGAATATTAAATTGTCCACTTAACGTTAGATGCTGGGTGAGACGGTGACACATGGCGGCAATGTCGGCATTATTATCAATATATTGGCTGGGCACACCTTTTTCGCTCATCGCTTTACGTCGTTGTATCGCCGCCCATAATTGGCCTTTATCTGCCACACAATCCACGCTCCATTCATCACCGTCTAAAAACTCCATGACTAATAATGGGCTAAATTCTTCTTGTTGATTCATGGCTTGTTGCAGCTCATCTAAACCGACAATGTATTCATCGCCCTTTAGAATATGTTTGAGACAATTCGCCTGCTCATCAACCCGACGAAAACCCAAACCGAATACCGAGACCGCAGGCTTTACCGCTAAACACGGATGGCGAGTGCGTAATTCTTGATAGGCTTGATGAAATTCTAAGGCAGTTGTGACGGTGATGGTGTCAGGTAAGCGTGCAATATCTGTTGGTAAATGCACAGAAAATGCGGCTTTATCATCCATTAACGCTAGGGTATTGGCATCGGCAACTAACATTAAACGTGTGCCTATGGCTAAAAACTGTGGTTCGTTTTGAGCGATTACTTGCGCCCCTTTACCTACCACAAACACATCAACACGATGTTGCTGACAAAACGCCAAACACCATTCGATATAAGCCGTTCCTGTTAAACCACTTGGCTCAATATATGCCTCATCCGCCACTAATAAGGCTCTAGCGTGGGCTTGGGTATGGCTGGCTAATAAATAAAACTCGTGACTGATATCTTGTTGTTTAATTAAATTAATAACGGCATAGACAAAGGAAAAAGACTTGTTGTACCAAACACGCGTCATAGCAAAACCTTGTTGTACAATGAATAGCCCATTGTTTTATGGGGGATAGAGTTCACGATTAAGAATATTCCCCTCCTCGGAGGGGTTAGGGGTGGGTTACGGTAGGCGTTAAAAACCTATATTTGAGCCTTTAACGCCAACACACCCCTAAATCCCCTCTCTAGAGGGGACTTAATAGCTTTTACACTCAGCTCAAACCCAGCCCAACTTATAAATAATTGCGAATTTGCGGCGTTAATTGCTCAAATGTTCGGCCTTGACCATTTTCACCAATCGCGTGCATTTTCCACTCGCCATTATGTTTATACAGTTTGGCCATAATTTGCGCTGAATGATCGCCTTGGCACGACAAGTTATAACGGGCAACTTCTTGATTGTTTGCCGCATTAACAATTCGGCAATAGGCATTTTCAACTTGCGAAAAACTTTGGCCTGTAAAACTATTGACGGTAAAAACCAAACTTTTAATATTGGCAGGAATACGCGTTAAATCGACGACAATTTGCTCATCATCACCTTCGCCTGCACCTGTACGGTTGTCACCACTGTGTTTAATGCTTCCGTCTTTACTTTGTAACTGACGAAACCAGACCAAGTCAGCGACTTGCCCTTGCTCATCAAACATTAAGCACGATGAATCCAAGTCAATATCCACTGAACCGCCACCAAAGCCTAAAAAACCTTTCTTTTTGGCAACATCCCAGCCTAAACCCATAATAATTTTCGTTAAGCCTGTACCAGCTTCTTTCTCAAGGGAAATTTTTTGCCCTTTCTGTAAACTAACGGCCATTTTATCTCTCCACGTTTAAAAAATTAATTAACCATTGCCTGCGGTTGATTTACGCAACCACGTAATAAAATTATCTTTATTACGCGAGCAAATAACCACTTTACCTTTACCCGAAAATTTTAACACCATGCCTTCGCCACTGGTGACACTATTGACTAAACGCCCCATAAAACCGCCGCTACTGGTGGTGACTGATACTTCGTGACGTAAAGCACTATCCCACGCCACCACATGGGCATTATCAATGACAATATCTTTACCTGGCTCAACATCCAACACAAAACTTGAGCCCATACCCGACACCGCCAATTTGCCAAAACCTGACGCTTCGCAAATAAAGAAACCGCCTGTATCGCCAAAAAGTGCAGTGCCTAAACTTTGGGTACGTACCTTTAAGCCAACGCCACTTTCTGCCGCCACAAAGGCACCATCCGTAATCAAATAACTGGTTGTGCCCACATCTAACACTTCAATAGCACCAGGCAATACAGGCGATAACAAACAATCCCCTGCACCGCGAATGGCTTCTATATGCTGTTGAAAAAACGACTCGCCATTGGCAAAGGTACGCATTAAGGCACTCCCTAAACCACCCGTCATTTTGCCTTTTAATTCGAGATTCGTTTCCATCATCACCATAGCGTTAGATTCACAATAAATCTTTTCGCCTTGTTGCAAGCTCACGTGCAAAAACGGGTCTACATTACCCGTTACGGTAAACTGTGCCATTGCCTCTTACTCTCTAGTTGATTGATGTTCGTACTTATTGACCTTGCTGGATTGAAAGCCAGCCAACGCTTATTTACTGCCAGAAGTCCATTTAAAGCCAAAACCAAACCATTTGTCCATGTCGGGATGACCATGAAAATACTCAACTAATTTAGTCACCGATAATTGACCACGAATATTCTCTATCATTGCCACCGCACACATACCTTTGCTGTCGCTGCGGTCTAAACGCACTTCTATTGGCGGTTGATTGGCGGCATGAATCGTGACTACACCATCGGTGGCCGCCCAATTGGGTGCGCCTTCATAAATAAAGGCAAACACCAACACGCGTTTGATGGTGTCAAAATGGTCACCGTTAATCAGGAGATTTTCGCCATTTTGTGATGCACCCGTACGGTCATCGGCTTCCAAATGAATAAAAGGTGCTTGCTGATAATTGCCAAAAGCATTACCCAATGCTTGCACAACACCTTTACTACCATCCACCATTTCAAACATACAACCAATATCTAAATCTGTTTTTTTGCTGCCAAAACCTAAAAAGCCACCTTTTTGTGGCGTGCGATTCCAGTTGAGATTGATGCGTACCTTACCAAAACCTTGAGCATCTTGACGTTTTTCTAATGAGATTTTATCGCCCGATTTTTGCAAAGTCACTTTAGTTAATGACACTTTGGCTTCAGGTTTAGGCGGCTCTACTTTGATGGGTTCTTTAACGGGAGGAACAGCCGAAGGTGGCGGCGCAACATCACCGCCAAAATGCGTCACTAAAGCATCCAAACCGCCATTAAAACCTTGAGCCACTGCACAAAAACGCCATTCGCCATTTTTACGGTATAACTCACCGACCATTAACGCTTTTTCTTCGTTAAAATCTTTGCCGCTAAAGCTAAACCGTGAACTTTCTTGACCATTGGTGAGAAAACGCAAATAACAGCCATCACGCAGTTGATTCATTGTGCCTGTGCCATCTATGGCCGCCGTTATGACTAAACGGTCAATACTGGCAGGTAATTTGGCCAAATTCAGTTGAAAGGTGGTGCCATCACCACCTGACGATTGCACAATTTCGACACCACCACACGGCGATTTTGGCTGATTAAAAAAAATCATGTACCGTTCATCGCTGAGTTTTTGTGCGGCATCTAAACCAAAACACGAAAAATCAACAACCAATGCCCCTACTGACTTTACAGCCAGTTGAAAGGTTTGCCCTGACACCAATTGCGAGACTGGCGTGCGTTGACCTTTAGAAATATCCATCTATTTTTAACTCCCTATGATATTACGAGTTGTTTTTGTTGAGCTAATTTTAGCCACTTGGGATATTCATTCATTAAACGTGCAAATAACTGTTCGTCATTGAGCTCTTGAGGATCTTTGACACTAAAGAAATCGGCATTATCTAAATAACGCCCTCTTAAATCGTCTAACTTTTCTAAAAACTCAAATGCACCTGTTGCACCAATGCCCATAAACTGCCAAAAAATTGGCTCATAGGACGCATACAACACTTGGTTTTCGGCAGCATTACGATTACTGGTTGCACCATCGGTCAAAAACATGACATAGACTGGCGATTCTGCGGCAGGTGTTAACGGCGATTGACGGTCACTATCACCGCCTAAATAATGTTGACGAATCATTTTCATCACTGAGGAATATTCTGTACCCCCCTCAAGCGGAAAGTGTTCGATTAAATGGCCAATATATTGCTGATAATTACGCAAGGTAATGACAGGTGCGCGATGTGCCTTTTGACCAAACAAAAAGACATCAACCTCGCCATCGTCATCAAAACGGCACGCTAAAGCGACAATACGCTCAACAAAGGCTTGAATTTGGCCTTTGCTATATAAACGACTCATCGACGCGGAAATATCCAAACACAAACACACTTTGGCACGATGCTCGCCTAAGCCTGATTTTTCGAGGGAGACTTGGGCTTTTTTAATCAAATTGACTAATTGTGGCGCTTCTTGCTCAATTCTTTTTTCGAGTTGGATACGTTTGGTTAATGAAGGCTTAACCGATGCGGCAGGGGCGGAATTATTGGGCGTAGCCGAACTCGGTGCGGCAACTTCACCACCAAAATGCGCCACTAAAGCATCTAAGCCGCCATTAAAGCCTTGCGCTACCGCCGCTAAACGCCAAACACCGTCTTTACGATACACTTCAGCAACCATTAACGCGCGTTCAGCTTGAAAATCTGCACCTGAAAAGCTAAAGACACAGCCTTGACCGTCACTAATCCGCAAGGTGCTCGGTTGAATGTGTGCCATTGTGCCAGTGCCATCAATGGCGGCAGTAAACACGAGTTTTTCGACTGCGGGAGGGATATTGGCAAGAGCCAACTGAAAAGAGGCTTGATTAGCTTGATTATTGATTAATTTAAC
>JBKJUH010000386.1:0-6109 GCA_046590075.1 Agitococcus sp. | reverse complement strand
CAAAATCATCGAGTTACAAGGGGCACTAGCTAAGAAATCGCTTTTGACAATCGGCGCCATGAAACATCCCCGTGGAACACAATAAAAACTATCGAAAAATGAATTTTAATAGCTTTTATATTTTATTAAAGATCAATCAGAAGTGTTCCCTGAAGCTCGATTGTAGCTAAGTTTGTACGCAGACTCTAGGCTTATTTGTAGCGCTTGCCATATCACGCACCTGACATAAAATATGTGTCACTAATGCCGCGCCTGTCAGCACATTTACCACAGGAATACTCAGCAACAAAACCAACGTAGTTATTTTAGCGACCTTCAAACCCGTTGCTTGTGCAGCATATTGCTTAAATTGCATCAACGTAATTTCATGTTGTTGATAACGTTGCCATAATCCCCACACCACCCAAGAAATAGACGCCACACTTAACAAAGGTACATAATCCCAAATACTTGAATCATCAGCTGCTAATGCTTTATCCAAAAAATCTTCGGTGCGTAAGGTTAATTCTTCATTACTAAAGCCACTACTGGCAATCCCCAGTTTTTCAGCCATTTCAGTATTCACTAAAATATCGCCATCAGGGTGTTCGTCTAGCCAATCGTTGACATAATCACTACTGTCTGTCGTTTTTAATTGGGCATTCCATACTTCGCCACTGTCACTATCACTTAATTGAACATCAAAGTCAGGGTGATGAGGGTCGTCAAACAAACTGGCATAAACGGTATCGCCATCGTCGTTTTCTACTGCAACAAACTCCATTTCATGCAATACGCCCTTTGTGTTATTGACCACGCCAACCATACTGTCTGCATCCATAGTGCGTAAATAGTCACCAATTTCCTCAGGCGAAGCATAAGTTAAATCAGGCGTAGTTCGTCGTAAGGCGGCTAAAACGGCAAATTCTTCATCACTAAAATACTGCGAGTTTTCAAAGCTGACTTTGGCAAAAACCGTTAATAATGCCAGTTCATCTGCTGTTTTTTGCACAATATAACGAATATTCGCGCTCATGGCTTAGTCCTTAGGTGGTGTAGATGAAGACTTTTTAATATCAGATTCAGAGGCTTTGCCTTTTTGCTCACCTTCGCGTTTAAACTGTTGCCATAGTTCTTTAATGCGATCTGGTGATAATTTTTGATTTTTTTGCCGCGCCATTAAATACTGCTCCATAACACGGCCAATAGCATAAGTTAGGCCATACACTAAAGGTATTGTGGTAAAGCCGCCTAAAAACGGCAGAAAGGTTTTATACGCACCCAATACCAATTGTTGAGCGAGTAAACCCATGCCTGCTACACCTGCAATTTCTTTAACCATATCGCTGCTTTCGCGTTCACTGATGGGTTGCCCCATAACCGCAGATAAACGTACACCCATATAAACTTGGATAGGTGTTAGCAAAAAAATATCAGCAAACGGAATCGGTTGTACGGCGACACCCGCACAAATTGCAGAAAAAATATGAATCGTTTGGCTGATTTTTTGCGCTTGGCTAAGGTCTGTTCGATTTTCAATATCACTCAATTCATGTTGGATTTTCGCTTTTATGCGGTCAATAACCGCGTCGGTGTTGATGCTCATGGTGTTAACTCACAGTAGTAGGGGAGGGGGTAATAGTTGCTTGTTTACCTAAACCTTGGTCAATGGCGCTGTCAGCTAATCGTTGCCAAATATGGCCCTTGCCTTGATCTAAATACTCCGCATGCTGTTGCAAGGCATTTAATTGCGCCTGTATAGCGTGCGCTTGTTGTTGTAACTCAGCGAGTCTGTTTTCATATTGTTGAGCTTGAGTGTTGAGATCGCTGAGTGCTTCTTGCTCATGTTGGTAGTTGTGTTCTAGTGTGATCGTTCCTTCAGTCAATTTGTGCAATAACTCCAGTGTTTTAATATCGGTATGTTGCGTGGCGTGCTGTTCGGCTAACATTTTTTCGGCTGTGCTGCGCTGTTGCCGAATTTTATCCACTTGACGTTGTTGTGCTTCTATGCGGGCAGGATATTTGAGGTGACCCTCATTTAATTGCTCCATCACCGCATGAATGCTGTCTAATTGCGTTTGTAATCCTGCTTTTTGCTGAATTGCAAGGGCAATATCTTGGCTTAACTGATTGAGTTTAGCCAAACCAGCAGTGCCGTCGTTATGAAGCTTAGCTAATGCTTGTTGTTGATGACGCTCATTTTCTTGCTGCAAGAGCGTTTCAGCACGTGCTTTTTGTAATGCTAGGTGTTGTGCTTTAAGTTCTGATTCACGCGCTTCTCGTTCTTGTTGTGACAATTGTTCACGCACATAAAAGTGCAGCATTAAATATTCAAATCGATTTGGCGTAATAATATAGGAATGATGTGATTTGTCCTTTTCGTCCAACCAATCATCAAATGCACCTTGTTGATAGCGCAGCCATTCTTGTTGCAAAACATCGCTAAAATAGATTTTTAAGCTACGGTTCGGCAGCATTTTTAAGGTTAAAAAAGCCACAATTAGCAAAATAAGACCGCCATAAATACGTTGTTTAGTTTGAATATAAGCAGGAGTTTGGGCGATTTTTTGCATTTGTAATTCGCGCTGTTTAGGGCTATCAACAATTAAGTTAATGTGCCATTTTTTTGCCAGTAATGTTTCGTCAGCTTGTTGGATGGCTTGGTCATACGCGTTTAATTCGGCATCATAAGCCGCTTGTTGTTGCTTTATACGCAGTTGCGTGGCCTGCAAATGCGCTTCAATGCTGCGCGCGACGGGGCCAGCACCATATTTGCCTGAGCCTTTTTTACCAGAAACTTCGTAGGTCAATTGTTGACTCAAGCTATCCATTTGTTGCTGTAATTCGACTAACAACGGCGAATGGACGTTTTGAATATGTTCACGGCCAGTCGCAATTTGACTGTCTCGCTCTGCCTGTGTTTGTTTTGCAATATCAATACTAAAAATTGCCTGAGACAAATAGGGCGCTGTAATGGTCATTGAGCCTATGGCAAAAGCAATACGCAACACATAAGGTGAGATACTGCCTATATGTAGTTGATGCCACAAAGAGGAGGGCGACTGTTGATGGCCAAATATTTTTTCTTCGTAATAGGCTTTTGCGCTGTCGTAAGTAATTAAGGAGCAATCGATGCACCATGTCACCACAACAGCCATTATTGCCACTAATAACCCAGACCAAACACTATAACTGGCACTTAATGAACTGCCAAAATATCCCCAAGCAAAGCCCTCGACAATGGCAATAGCAACAATTAACACATTAGCAACCACCAAACTAAAACGACCACTTACTGTTAATAAGTGATTGCCATAAGGTCGCAATGTTAATGTTTGAAATAATATGCCCATCGCCTTGATCTCGATAAATGAACTAAGAACAAGCATACGCAAATCAACAGCAAGATAAGTGCATTGCAAGCTTGCAATCACCAAGATAAAAATAGCAAACATGCATAATAATGAAGTAGCAAATTCATCTACAGAACACTATAAAAACAGTAGCTTATGCGTTAGTGTAAGTTGTGTTGTGAGTTGATAAAAAACACGTTTATTGTTGTTTTCTGCAATAAAGATAATATCCCTAAGGATTGATCATGCCTATTTCTTGCCTTTCTGCAATGCCATTGTTTTTGCGTCATGCTGATTATTGGCAGGGTATTTTAAATCCTAAAGCACAACATAAGCATCAGTCACTTAAACGTACAACAGCTTGCCATAACTGGCATATTACTGAGTCTTTGACAGTTAATTCGCATAAACCGCTAACGCTTGCTCAAAAAGTAGTGTTGACTGTGGCTCAGGGTATTTTAATGCGTGGTGAATGGACTGCACCCTCATGGTTTGTAGAGCAAAAACTGGCTGTAATATTTCAACAAGATTTAGGTTGGCAGTTAGCTGAACTAAACCCACTACAAGGTCAATTGGGCTATTACGTTCAACAACACACAGTAGATGAAGCATTTAAACAGGGATTAGTCAGTGCACGTTGGCAACTTGAGGCAACCGAAAAAGAGCATGATGTTTTACAAGCTTGGCATCGGCAACAAGGAGTGCTCAAAGGCAGTGATGCCGAGTTATGCTTTTTACAACAGGTATTAATCCCTGTTTTACAATATCCTTTATTGGATTATTTACAGCTTCAGCCAGAGCTGGTTAGCTTAGGGCTAGACTCGCACATTTTTAACCAACAGCGCACTGACTTTGCTCTTAACGATGCGCGTGGCTTGCAACTCATCATCGAAATAGATGGCCAGCAACATCAAGAACCGCAACAAAGACAACTCGACAAGCAGCGAGATGCCGCACTAGCAAATGAAGGCTGGACGGTATGGCGTATTCGCACACAAGAACTAGCAGACACTCTGGCTCTGCAAACAACGTTGCAATCCAAACTCGGTACAACATGGGCAACTAGCCAACGGCTAACGACCGCGCGAACTTTGCCGTTATTAAACGGTGTTTGGGGAGCAACTGTGTGTGCGCGTTTGCAGTTTTTGCTATTGGAGGCATTACAGCGTCAAACAGTTGGCTGGTCAGAAACATTGAATGTGGTAGTTATAGAACATGAAACAACAATAAAAAATATTGCGATTGACGATTTTAATCGTTGGTTTGGGCTTTTGTGTTGTTTATACGGTATTGAGCAAGCTCCGCATATCAACTTACTACCGTTAGAGCAAATACAAGCGGCCGATTTAGTGCTGGATATTTCTATACTTCGCCCTTATTGCTCGCCCATTCAAACCAAACGTCCTGTGGCCAGCTCACGCCCTGCTAATAGTAAAGGCGTCATGTATTTGTTGCCTCAATGCGATCGATTATTTGTGCCGCATCAGCCAGATGAAGCCACTATCACTCCATTTGTGCAGGATTTTTTGCGTAAGCCAACTTTAAGAGAGGGTCAGTACGCCATTATTAGTCGTATTTTACAAGGTCAAGACGTCATTGGCTTATTGCCAACAGGCGGTGGAAAAAGTTTAACTTATCAATTATCGGGTTTGTTGATGGCGGGCTTAACGCTTTACGTTTCACCTCTGAAGTCGTTATTGCAAGACCAAGGAGAACGCCTTGAAGAACTGGGTATCGATGCCTTTGCCGAAATATCGAGTGCGCGTAGCCTAGAGCAAAAAGCCTATGCCAGTATTGCATTGGTTAAAGGAGGTTTACGTTTTTTACTGGTATCCCCTGAGCGATTTTTAATTCAAAGTTTTAGACAAGACTTAGCCAATTTTAGATCGTTATCGGGCGATGTGTGCCAAGTGGTTATAGATGAATGTCATTGTGTTAGTGAGTGGGGCCATGAGTTTAGACCCGCTTATTTAAGTTTGAGTCGTATTGTTAAAGAACGAACTGCCCGTTTAAAGGTGTCAGCGCCGTTAGTGGCATTAACAGGAACGGCTTCGTCTATTGTTTTGGCCGATGTAAAACGTGAATTAGGTGTTAATGACGAACAATCCATTATTCGGGCCAAACGTTTGGATCGCCCTGAGATTACACTTAAATGTATTGCTTTGTCTCAACAACAAAAAATTGAAACTTTTAAGCTGATCGTCGAAAAAAAACTATCAACCTTAAAAGCAAATGAAGGGATTTTAGTTTTTACACGCTATGTCAATGGCGGGGAGGGCGTGGGTGTTTTGCACAATCAACTGATGTCGTTGGTACCAGCGATAAATTTACGTCTTTATTGTGGCAAAGAGCCAAAATGGCGAAGTATTGCTGCCATGCACTATCGCAAAAGAAAAGAACTTATTACCGACGCACAATTACAGCAAATTACGCCCGACTGGACTGAAAGTAGCTCAAACGAGCGTTTGAGTTGGGATGATATTAAAGCCAAAAATCAACGTGACTATTTAAGTGGTTTAGCGGGGCAGTTTCAAGTATTGGTAGCAACACAGTCCTTTGGCATGGGCATTGATAAGCCATCCATTCGACAAGTGGTGCATTTTGTCTGTCCGCCATCACCAGAAGCCTATTATCAAGAAGTTGGGCGAGCAGGACGCGATAAACTACCGTCGGAAGCAGTGCTGCTATTTTCGGATGAATATGCAGAAGTTAGCAATCAATTGCTTGACCCTAGCAAAAGTATTGAAGATGCCAAGTTTATTTATAAAAATTTTCAA
>JBKJUH010000348.1:0-2647 GCA_046590075.1 Agitococcus sp. | reverse complement strand
TAGGTTAGTGTAATGTTGTTTGTCAGAGCGCCAGAGGTATAAACACACCACTAGCTTGTACTCCACTTGGAAAGTGTGTCCTCTACGATTCCGCTACCACTTCACCACTGCGTACTTCATGGTTTCACCACAAAACATGGCTCAACCATCATGCACTTGTAACTTATAAGCAGCTCCAGTGCATCTGCAATTGTGTAGCTCGTAGCACTTGCAAATGTGCTAGCTGTGGATAGCTTCGCTACTTATTAGTGTGGCAGTAAGTAACAAACACCATCGACTTATGCGAAGCGCTATGCGCCAGCCTTGCTGCAATTAGTGTTCGTATAAGTGATGTTTTGTCTTGCGCCCTTTGGGTAAATACCGCCACAGGGTCAATGTCAACTTCTACTTCGATGAGGCAGCAAAACGGGGCTAAAAAATCTTCACCCCTTCGCTTTTTGCTGCAAGGTTGGCTTCGCAGTTTGGTGTTCGACTCACATAGGCCACAAAAATAAAAATTTTCGAAAATATGATTCTATTTTCTTTGTAAATTGTAGATCAAAGTATGTAAGTTTGCGAAATGAATTCCGCGTGTCGCAGGTTCCATTTCCGCTCCGGTCACCAATAAAACTAAGCTTAACTCTATGTGGGCTTTTTTTATCCAGTCAGAAAAATCCTATACATTGAGGTAGCCTAATATGGAAGAAGTTAAACGCAAAATGCTTCATTATGGAAAAAGCTTTTTTTTGCAGTTTAAATCTAAGATAGTACATTTAATATATTCCACCTAAATAAGATTTGGTACTGTTAGAGATAGAGAAGATGATTTGTCCGGCATTTCTTCAATATTAAAACTGATTAAAACATCTTCTATTTTGATTGTTATTAAAGCAATATTAGTCACTAGATTCACTAAAGCAAATCATACAATATTAGATTTTTTTACAGCAAATTTTAATTGGCATAAATAAAAATGGTTGATGTGCATAGTACTGATATTCGCTCAAAAAATATGAGAGCCATCTGCTCTAAAAATACGAAGCCGGAGTTAATTGTCCGTAAAGCGCTTTACGCAGCAGGATTTCGCTACAGACTGCACGGAAAATTATTGCCCGGAAAACCTGATATTATTTTAAAGAAATATCGTACTGTAATATTTGTGCATGGATGTTTTTGGCATGGGCATGATTGCAAATATTTTAAACTTCCTCAAACTCGCCAAGATTTTTGGGCAAATAAAATAAAGTCTAATCAAGATCGAGATTTTTCAAACATTGTGCAATTAAACCAGACGGGATGGCACGTTATTATTGTTTGGGAGTGCTCTACAAGGCCTAAAAAAATGGGTATTTTGGATATTGCCAACCAAATTTCGGCAATCCTGCTGGCTGGTGAACAAATGCGCAAGTCTGTCTTGACAATTATTTGAAATAAATCCAAAAAACTATTTAATTGACTAATGTTAGTTACGAATCGTGCCCCTTTAAACCCTATCTGAGTGTGTTCAAAACCTTGAATCGCATTCGTAATAAAGCTGGATTGCCAAACACGCGTATACATAAATTGCAACACATGTGCGACTTTATTGTGTTAACAATGGTTTTACGATTTACGAAGTGTCACAACTACTAGGGCATACAGATACGCTTGTTACGTAGCGTTATCATCCTCTCAATCCAGAAATTATGTAATCCGCTGCTAACTCGGTATCGCAAAAGCTATCGATGCTGATGCGGCCTAAATTAGTGGCGGATGTTGCCGAGAAGGCAGCTTAATTAAAAATCGGGTGACTAAACTTTACATTTAGCCACCCGGTAGCAATTTACAATTTTGATGTTATTAAGTTAGTTTTTATTCTGCATCTATTATGGCCTCTAACGTTTCGATGCCGCCTAACTGTTTTAAAGTATCATTTGCAATACCTTGAAGTTCTCCAACAACACTCGTCATACTATTAGTAACTCGTTCAATATGGGTTTGGCGTTTTGACCATATTTTTTGCATAGCCCGCTTTTCTGCCTCTAGATCACTTCTCATACAATCAAATACTTCTAGCATAGTGCGTACTTTATGAGAAAACTGAGCACTGGATAGATAGTTATACAGCAATTCCATTTTTTCATTTCTTCCACTGTTCACAACTTTAAGTTTATTTGATTCAAGCAACACTTCTCGCATCATTTCAGCAACAGGCTTAATTAAATGTGGGGCGATTACCCAAACATCACCAGACCTAACAATTGGTTCGTTAACACCTTTTGGCATTACAGTGGTGACTAGTATTGCGATATCCGCTTTCGCTTCTTGCTGGTCATCTTTTAGCTTGTGTAGCCATTTTTCAGTCCAGTTCTCCGCTCTTTTTGCTTCCCATATGATCTTTCCACAAGCTATACCTTGTATTGTTCTAACTGTATGAAGTACATCTGCTCCGCGCTGACCTTTTTTGACTTCATCAATTTGGTCATATAAAAATGTTGTGGCTAATACATGTTCCAACTCTAATTCCAGTACCTCGCCTTGAAGCTGTTGTGAGCCCTGATTTAATTTTCGAGTTAAGTCTTCATTTACCTTTAATGCATCATCAATTTTTTTCTTATACTCCGCCTCAATCATTGAAAATCTTGCAGATTCGGAAGCACTTATTTGTTCAACAATTTTTGTTCTTTCA
>JBKJUH010000155.1:0-2584 GCA_046590075.1 Agitococcus sp. | reverse complement strand
ATTAGCTTACTCAATATATGTAGATTGTTTGATATACAACCACAGTGGCACATCACCAATCCCATGCTTCCTCTAGGTGTGTCATTTTTTGTGTTTCATGCTATTTCATTAATGAGTGATGCTTACCGTAATAAACTCAACGATAAAGTCAATTTACGTGATGCATTGCTATATATTGCTTTTTTCCCACAACTTATTGCAGGCCCCATTCTTAGGGCTTCCGCTTTTTTGCCACAGCTGACAGCTAAAGGTAATCCACAATCTATTCGAGTAAACCTAGCATTAATGCTGATTTGCTCTGGCCTATTTAAAAAGATTGTTATTTCTAACACGTTGGCCACTCAATTAGTTGACCCTGTTTTTGCCTCGCCTGCATTGTATGGCATGGGTGATACGCTGTTAGCCATTTATGGTTATGCGGCACAAATTTATTGTGACTTTTCTGGTTATACCAATATTGCTGCTGGCTGTGCCATATTACTGGGCTATAGCTTTCCCCGAAACTTTAATGCGCCTTATTATGCAACTGACCCTCAGGACTTTTGGCGACGATGGCATATTTCGTTATCGACTTGGCTTCGTGATTACTTATATATCCCATTAGGTGGCTCACATGGTGGCGTAACTCGCACTTATATTAATCTCTTTATCACTATGGTATTAGGTGGTTTGTGGCATGGGGCTAATTGGACTTTTGTTATTTGGGGTGCGCTACACGGTAGTTACTTGGTTATACACCGTTACTGGAGCGGCCTTAATATCCCTCTATTGGTGCGGTTAAGACAAGCACCTTCATGGTGTTGGATCTCTCGATTTTTACTATTTCATGCGGTATGCCTAGCTTGGGTATTTTTTCGTGCGCCGTCATTTGAAATTGCATTTTCAATGTTTAATAGCTTATCTATACCAATACAATTGACGCTTGCAACTTGGCCTATTTCTATCATGTTAGCGTTAGGTCTATTTATGCAATATAGGCCAAAACGCTGGGACGTAGGTTTAGAACAAGAATTAGCGCGTTGGCCACTCTTGATTCGTGGTGCTTGCTTGGCGGTCGTTATTTTTGCGATTGAAGTGTTGGGGCCTAGCGGCGTTGCTCCTTTTATTTACTTCCAATTTTAAGTGATTCACTCATGAGTGCTACAGAACTAACAAACTCTATAAAACAAATGACGCTTGTTATGCTCAGTTTTATGGCAACTATCTTTTTACTTGAGTCAGGCGGTTTAGTAGTATGGGCTCAGCGTTTAGAGATTGGTGCTTTGCGCTCATTTGCAGAACCTATCACTCAAAAAGCCCATGACCATGTCTCTACACTGAGCATTGCTGATTGGCGTAATACTTTGTTAACCAGCCTAGCCAACATAGGCTGGTCTGACAACCCTGTAGTCAAATCGCAAATAGTAAAGATAGCTCCCGATATGACAAACTGCCCCACTACCGCTGTCGTGCCGCCTATCGTTACATCGACAGCAACAGCAACAGCCGTAGTTAGTCCAAAAACACCCGATATTTTAACGCAATTATTAGATGTACCTGTATTAACGCCTCTACCTAAGTCATTACCTTATATAGCAAGCCATACACCTCGACAGATTGCTTTAGTTGGCGACTCCATGATGGCCGTTGGCTTAAGTTCTACGCTGTTGCGAGAGGCTACTAAACACCCAGACCTCCATATTATTAAGGCATTTCGCTCAGGAACAGGATTAGCTAGACCCGATGCGTTTAATTGGCTGGCAGAATATCCTGCCATGCTTGGCACACAACAACCTGACGTAGTCATTGTTGCTATTGGCGCAAATGATGCTCAAGGCTTTGTTGAGAATGGCAAGGTGTTAGCTTATGGTACTGACAAATGGATACAAGTCTATCGCCAGCGCGTAACAGACTTTATGAGTATGATTAGTGCGAATGGCCAACATGTACTTTGGATTGGTATGCCTCCTATGAAACAATCCTTGTTTAATACCAAAATGGCCTTAATCAATCGTATTACCTATAGCGTTGTTCGTCAGTATCCTCAAGCAGCGTGGTGGAATCCTGTACGCTATATTGGAGACGATAATGGGCAATTTCGTGAGTTTGGCTCATTGGCTGATGGTAAAATTAGCCGCTTACGTTCTGTGGATGGTATTCATTTGTCTGATGAAGGGGCGAGTCTTTTGACGTCTGAGCTAATCAACTGGCTTACAACCGCACCTGTGGCCATTAGTGAGAAAACGCCACCAACAGGCCACTGATGATTATGTATTCGTACCCTACTACAAAATCTTATTTGATAGCAACACTACGGTTGACAAGGATTTTCTAGTTGCATGGGCTTAAAGAGCGCACCATTTGGCCAAGTGCCTAAAAATAATTGCTCCGTCGTTCCTTTTGCAAATACAATGGAAGACGATAGGCTATCGCTGGCTAAGCCTTGAGCAACCAAACTAAGCACTTTCCAAAAACCATAAAAGTCTAATTGATTTAACGAGGGCGACGCTTCAAACCCTTCACGACCTCTAATAATACGCGGGAATTGACTATCAGATAAGGCAAAGTCATAACGGTTCTCCAGGTGCGCCAGATAGCCGTTATG